>CACLAG010000020.1:0-27917 GCA_902604945.1 uncultured SAR92 cluster bacterium
GCATTAAGACTCATCGAAGAGGCATCGGTACCTGACAATGTGTAAGTCAATGGATCATTATCTGCATCGATCGCCGTCACGACCCCAATCGATGTCTGATTCTCTTCCACAGTGAATGTCGAACTTGATGTTACTAAAGGCGCATTGTCATTTATATTTTCTATATTGATCGTTAAAGTCTGAGTGTCGCTATTTTCACCGTCACTGGCGATCAACGGTATTTGGCCAAAGAATGATCCATCCGTCTCATAGTCAGGCACGCTCCTAAAGGTTATAACACCAGTATCTGAGTCAATACTAACATGTGGCTCGGGAGCTCCGAATGAGTAACTTATGGTATCTCCATCAGCATCTGTTGCTATTACAGTAGCTGCCACAGTCTGATTCTCCTCAACAGTAACTGACTCAGGTGTGATAAATATGGGCACATTATCATTGAGATTATTAAGATTAACCGTAATATCTTGAGAAGTTGAAGTGGTGCCATCACTAGCAGATAGGGTTACTGAGTAAGAAGACTTGGTCTCATAATCTGGGGCGGAAACAAAAGTCAGTACACCTGTACTTGTATCAATATTGATTTCAGATCCTGAAATGCTATAAGTCAGGGTGTCATCATCCGCATCAGTAGCAACAATTTGACCTATTGATGTTTGGTTTTCGTCAGCTGTAAAAGATGCGTTGGATGTAAATTCAGGAGCATTATCATTTACATTGGTTACATTAACCGTAATATCTTGAGAAGTTGAATTGGTGCCATCACTGGCAGACACGGTTACCGAGTAAGAGGATTTCGTCTCATAATCAGGCGCACTCTTGAAAGTTAAAACACCGCTACTTGCATCAAGACTCATCGAAGAAACATCAGTGCCTGATAACGAATAAGTTACCTCATCTCCTTCTGGATCAGTCGCAGTCATTACACCTATCGATGTCTGATTCTCTTCTACAGTAAAGACCGAGCTGGAGGTGAATACCGGTGCTGAGTCACTCGAATCCACTATATTAATAATAATATCTTGAGAATCAGAGTTCGTCCCATCACTGACAGTTACCGTTGCCGAGTAGGAAGACTTCGTCTCATAATCTGGGGCGGAGACAAAAGTCAGCACACCCGTGCTTGAGTCAATAATTATTTCTGAGCCTGAAATACTGTATGTTAAGGAATCATTATCTGCGTCAGTTGCCGTCACGGTTCCTATCGATGTCTGATTCTCTTCCACAGTGAATGTCGAACTTGATGTTATTGAAGGGGCATTTTCATTTAGATTGGTCACATTAACCGTAATATCTTGAGTGGTTGAAAAGCTGCCATCACTGGCAGATACGGTTACCGAGTAAGAAGACTTGATCTCATAATCAGGCGCACTATTAAAGGTTAAAACACCATTACTCGCATTGAGACTCATCGAAGAGGCATCGGTACCTGACAATATGTAAGTCAACGTGTCATCATCCGCATCGGTCGCCGTCACCGTCCCAATCGATGTCTGATTCTCTTCCACAATGAAGGTCGAACTTGATGTTATTGAAGGAGTATTGTCATTTAGATTTTGTACTAAGACTCTAACGCTATAGCCACCAGTAGAGCTGCCATCAGTTATTACAACGCCAAAACTATATTGTGATCTGATTTCATAGTCTGGAGCAGACTTAAACGTTATCACTCCTGAACTATTTATCTGAAATAAATCCCAATCACTTTGATCGTTTATTGATAAAGTAGCATCTCCATCTGGGTCTGATACCGTTAGAGTTCCAACAGTTGTTTGATTTTCATCTGGCGTAAAGACGATCCAACCACCAACTAGCTCATTAGTGATTTCTACTCCATTATCATTGAGATTATTAAGATTAACCGTAATATCTTGATCCGTTGAATTGATGCCATCACTCGCAGTTACAGTTACTGAGTAAGATGATTTCGTCTCATAATCCGGCGCACTTTTGAAACTTAAAACACCGCTACTTGCATCAAGACTCATCGAAGAGGCATCGGTACCTGACAATATGTAAGTCAACGTGTCACTATCTGCATCGGTCGCCGTCACCGTCCCAATCGATGTCTGATTCTCATCCGCGCTAAAGATTGCGCTCGAAACAAAAATTGGTGACTCGTCATCAAGATCGCGAATACTTACTGTTATTGCTTGACTGGATGAGAATTCACCATCAGAAATTGTTAAGATCGCTTGATAGATTGATTGTTGCTCAAAGTCAGGTGAGTCAACCCAATACAATTTATCATAACCGCCGATTCTTATATCATCACCTGATATTGTGAATATCATCTCATCATCATCTTCATCAGCGGGAGTAAATTTGCCAAAATAACTACTGTTACTGAAGTTTTCATCAATGGAGAAATCAGGACCAGGTAGCATTTCATATTTTTCATCACGCCACTCATCCCTAAAAAATGGCGCCTCATTCACATCTATTATGAAAATCGAAACTTCTTGCGTTGTAGTCCTGTCTCCATCGGATGCTATTACCGAAACACTATACTCTGAACGTGACTCATAATTCGGAGGTGAATTAAATACTAGATTACCAGTCGTTGATCCAATGCTAATATAATATGTATCGGCACCATCAACCAAGAAAGTAAGCGTGTCACCATCAGCATCCATCGCAGACACAGAACCTATATTGCTTTCGTTCTCATTTACATCAAAATTAGGTGATGAGGTAAAAACCGGCGGGGCCTTATTAGTCCTAGTAATAATGACTGAAATATTTTGTATAGAAGAATTCACACCATCTGTTGCGGTCAATGTTGCTGAATAAAATGACTTGGATACGTAATTTGGAGGCGATACAAAAGACAAAGCGCCACTCGATGTAATCGTCAACTCTGATCCAGAAACACTGAATGATATCGCATCATCATCTGTGTCAATATCTGTTGCGGTTACAAAGCCAATGGATGTCTGATTCTCCTCTACGATGAAATCAGAGGATGAAGTAAACGTTGGCGCTTCATCATCAATATTAACTACATTCACAATGATTTCTTTTTGCGAGCTAAAGATTCCATCTGTTACTAATACTGTTGCTGTGTATGTGGATTTTTTCTCAAAATCAGGTGCTGTTTTAAAAGTTAATTCACCTGCTGAAGAAATATCAATATCGTCACTTATAATTGAGAAATTAATTAGGCTTTGATCAAAATAGGTTGACTCTGCTGAAATATCTCCTATCTCAATTTGATTTTCTTGGATCGAAAAGAATGTTGATGAAGTAATCACAGGTGGATATGGCATGGTCGAAAATAAACTTTGAATATATTCTTGAATTTCGCTTGGTGAGGATCTCTCTGCACCACTTGAAATAACACCGGAAATAAGCACATCACCCGTTAATCCAAATAGATATCTCAAGCTGAGTAATCCATCAGTTAACGCATCCTGAGATCCATTTTTATCGATATCAAGGCGATGACCTAACAATGAAACCCTATCTTGTATTGCCTCAGGTACCGTGCATAAAGCATCATTACTGATAGCGCCGTCAATTAATGAATCTCCTCTTAAACCAAACATGTGACGCAAGATCAGCAATCCATCGGTTAAGGCATCGATTGAACCATTTCCATCAATATCGATGTTTAGAGATAAATTTGTAGAACAATTATTAGGATCAATCACCTTAGTATTATCAAGCGGGAACGCATCATAAAAATCATTAACTCCATCGTTATCATCGTCATAATCTTCATTATTCCCAATCCCATCGGAATCCGTATCCAAACTCTCTGACGGATCAAGCGGAAAAGCGTCCCCTGCATCAATAACACCATCGTTGTCATCATCAGGATCGCATATGTCTCCGAGATTATCTGCATCAGTATCCGTTTGGGTAGGATTTTGAATACTTGGACAATTATCAAGCTCATCTGAAAAACCATCATTGTCATCATCAGAATCGCAAGCGTCTCCGATATTATCAAGATCAATATCATTTTGATCATTTGAAAGAAACGGACAGTTATCAATTTCATTGTCATAACCATCACCATCAGCATCGACATCGCACGCATCCCCAATGCCATCAGCATCAGTGTCCGTTTGTTCAGGATTGTATGTAGACGAACAATTATCTAAAATATCGGCAATACCATCCTGATCAGAGTCAATACCGACAACATAAGTAGTAGGAAGGCCATATGTATCTAATAGATTCTGTGGCAATGGACTCGCTGTATTGCCTAATACATCAGGTATCGAAATAGAATTAATTGTCCAAATTCCACCAAAGGTAGCGGATGATACCCGCCAGTAAATTTTACCCTCCTCTGAACATGTTTCATCATGCCAACAACTTGCATACTCAAACCTGCCAGTTTCGGAGTGCGTAAGAACAACTGTCGCATCATTCCAATTTATGCCGCTAGGATCCGAAGCATCAATTGTCCAGGTGATAAGAGCTGAACCATCACTTACATCAACAGATGTTTTGTCAACCGATATAGAATTTAAAATAGGAGGATCAAAATCTTCGCTTTGCGACATTACCATCTGGCAATAACACGAGAAAATAAGACAAAATATAATCGTCTTAAAGATTTTATTTTTATTTCTGATACTCAATTTTTTACCATGAGGCAGCCGTCAAAAAATAGGTCATAATTCAGCTCAAACTAACAAAACTCAAACAAGAAAATAGATGTGGCTCTTTAATCTAAAAACATTTAAATTTATTGAAAGTTTACAAGATCAATTTAGTAAACTAAAGATAAGTTAATGTTGGAGCTTTTCTACCCTTTTTTGATCTATGCATAAAAAATTAAACAGAAAATTTTGTGTCGCTCCTATGATGAATTGGACTGATCGGCATTGTCGCTCATTTATGAGATTAATTAGTTCTCAGGCTGTTTTTTACACCGAGATGATTACGACTGGTGCTATCCTGCATGGAGATGCGCATTATCATTTAGACCTTAATCCGAATGAGAGTCCCGTCGCACTGCAATTAGGTGGAAGCAATCCTCATGAATTATCCAAGTGTGTGGAGTTAATCGAAAACTACCCATATAAAGAAATCAATCTAAATTGTGGATGCCCAAGTGATCGAGTTCAGAATGGAATGTTTGGTGCTGTAATGATGAAAAATGCCAATCTGACTGCGGATTGTATCTCCGCATTATTAGATACATCAAAATTACCAATATCAGTTAAACATCGTATCGGCGTTGATGATTTTGATTCCTATGATTTTTTGTGTGATTTTGTTGAAACTGTCTCTAATACAGGCTGCAAAGTATTTATCATCCACGCTCGCAAAGCATGGCTCAAAGGTTTGAGCCCAAAACAGAACAGAGAAATACCAGAACTAAACTACGATCTAGTTTATCAGCTAAAACAGGATTTTCCTGAACTTGAGATCATTATAAATGGTGGTATTAGTTCTATTCAGGACTCAGTTGACCATTTACATCAATTAGATGGAGTGATGATAGGAAGAGAGGCCTACACAAATCCTTACATGCTAGCTGAGGTTGATCAAAAGATTTATGGAGAACAAAAGTCTGTTATAAAAAGAGAAGAAATAGCTGAAAAATTCTGTCAATACGTTGATAATGAAATGATTAAGGGCGAAAAGCTACACTCAATGACAAGGCACATCCTAGGTCTTTTCAGAGGTGTAAAGGGTGCCAAACAGTTCAGGCGTCATATTAGTGAGAACGCACAAAGTGATAAAGCATCTATTAGTGTTTTGTATGATGCATTAAAGAAAGTTGGGGAAATATCATAAATGAGTGTAAAAAGTCAGCTAGATCAACTCAAAAACATGACAACTATCGTTGCAGATACTGGCGATTTCGAAGCCATTTCAAAATTCACGCCTGAGGATGCAACTACTAACCCTTCTTTGATTCTAAAAGCGGCTCAAATGCCCGAATACAAGTATCTGGTGGATGAGGTTGTTGCATCACTAAAAGGAAACGATTTATCTAGTTCCGAGCAAATGGACCTGTGCATGGATAGATTGGCCGTTAAATTTGGAGAGAAAATTTTAGGTGTAATTCCTGGTAGAGTATCTACAGAAGTTGATGCAAGGCTATCCTTTGACAAAGATAGATCAATTGAGAAGGCTAAATCATTAATTTCACAATATGAGAATATTGGCATTAATCGAAATCGCATTCTTATCAAAATGGCCTCAACCTTTGAGGGTATAAAAGCTGCTGAGACACTCGAAAAAGAAAATATAAACTGTAATCTGACGCTACTATTTAACTTTACTCAAGCAGCTGCGGCCGCTGATGCCGGTGCATTTCTTATATCACCATTTGTTGGAAGAATTTTAGATTGGTATAAAGGAAAGCAACCAGAAAATGATTTTTCAGGAGCTCAAGATCCCGGAGTTCAATCGGTTACTAGAATATATAACTATTATAAACAGTCAGGTTATGAAACGATTGTCATGGGTGCGAGCTTTAGAAACACAGGTGAAATTATAGAGTTAGCAGGATGTGACAGATTGACCATTAGCCCCCAGCTACTTAATGAATTAAACACTACTATCGACCCAATAGTTAGAAAATTAGATCCTAATAACACAGGCGATAGTATTGAATATAACCTGGGTAATGAAAGCAATTTCAGGTACGAGGTGAATACCGATGAGATGGCAACAGAGAAGCTTGCACAAGGAATTCGAGGTTTTGCCACGGATCAAAATAAACTCGAAATTTGGTTAAAAGATACATATAAATGATTAATAAAATTAAAGAATTTTTCAATAAAAAGACGCACGAGGCTGAAGATAACTCTCATTCAGTTCTAAATGTTGCAACCGCTGCCCTACTCATTGAAGTAATGACTATTGATGGGAATATGGATCAAGAAGAGATGGATTCAGTCAAAAGTAATCTGTCCACAATACTCGAATTATCTGACGATGAAATTCAAGAACTAATTGATTTATCACAAGAGGAAGTGAGTGACGCTACCTCACTCTATCAGTTCACTAAGGAAATTAATGCCAACTTTGAATTGCAACAGAAATTAGATTTGATGACGGCGCTATGGCAGGTTGCTTTCGCAGATGATTATCTTGATAAATATGAAGAGAGTATTCTTAGAAAAATTGCTGATCTTATTCATTTAAGACACAGCGAGTATATCGAATGCAAATCTAGAGCTAGAACTTCAGATTAATCAATAAAACTAGAAATCCTCAAAATCTTCAAAGTCATCAAAATCACCAAAAGCATCATCAAGCTCACCATCTTTAATTTCATATTCTCTTGTTTGCAAATAGATATCTCTAACAAAGAGATATTCATCTCCACTCATTAAATCATCTATTCCAAGCATTTCGGCGCGCATAGATACAACATCAAATGCCTTGAGACCTACCCTAGCCTCGTAATTATCATTATATGTAAATGGGTCTAGAAGACTGTCAAAAAAGTTTGAAGGCGCATCACGTAGCGTTGAGGGTCCATAAAGTGGGAGCATTAAGTAAGGTCCGCTTTCAACACCCCAAACCGCCAGTGTCTGACCAAAATCTTCCGATTCCCCACCTTTTATCTTCAAATAGGTGGCCACATCAAAAATACCAGCCAAACCAAGTGAGCTATTGATTAAAAATCGAGATGCAAACTCAATTGACTGAGATACTTTACCTTGTAACAAGCTATTTGCTGCGCTTGGCAAGTCATCCAAATTACTAAAAAAATTATCGACAATAGCTTTTACAAACTGAGGTGTGAGCTCATCGTATGTTTTAGCAATAGGCTTGAGAAATAATGGATCAACAACGTCAAAATTAAATGCATAAAACTTTCGATTTAATTCTTCTAGAGGATCAACTGGATCAGCCGCTTGAGAATTTACGGAAAACGATAGAAAAACAATAAAATAAATGATTAGTGGCCTCACAACTTTCCTCTACAAAGCATTACTTCTTGTACTATTATATTACTAAACAAATCGCTTTTAATACGGATCATTCTTCTACACCTATCAGAGCTATTGAAATGATATTACATTCAGCTTTTCTTGCAGCCTTTCCCATCTCTTAAGCAATCTTTTATAGGACACAGGTTCTCGTGTTTTTAGCTGTTGGGCAAATAGAGAAACTCTTAGTTCCTCAACTGCCCATTTAAATAACCGTATCTCCTCGAATAGCTCAGAATTAACGTTCTGATCGAGATCTCTTACGAGATCCAGCAATTCAGATATCTGGGTGTTAAAAAGCACATTGTCCTTGAACTTATACTGTGTTTTATCAATTCTTATCAAAATTGCTTTCAAGTATTTTTGATATTGATTTAGATCATCCTCCTTAGCATGAGTTAACGTCTCTTTCGAAAAAAGATTTTCTAGTTGAGAAACGATATCGCTTTTAGTCTGACTATGAGAGTTATCCAGAGAAAGTAATGCGTTCTGACATTCATAAACTAATGAGAGCAGAGATTTTAACCATAACTCTAAGTCCAAAATTTTTCGCTTAACCTTTGATAAATTATTATTAAGTAAAGAGTGAAATTGATCTTGAGATCTTATAATCCCAGAATCTTTAAAAATAGTTGATTGAAAGCTTGCAGAAATCAATATATCTATAAGCTCGCTTTTTATTGGAAGTCCTGCTGCTTTTATTGCAAGATCATCTCCCGCAAAAAGCTTTTCAGAGATCTTTTTTATCGCGCTCCTACTTTGAAGGCAAGCAATCCTCAGCTGTCCATCTGCACTTGCTATCTCGGCTTTTATCGGGTCATCAAAAAGTTTAATAGAAACAAAGGAGCCTTGATCGATGAGACCTGGCCATGCTTTTAAGATAAGGTTTCCTTTAGAGAAAGAAACTTCTTTTGGGAGGTCTCCAAAATCCCAAACTGCGATATCACTTTTCTCTATCGATTTTTCTTCTTGATCATCAATGTTTGCAGTAAAAGCTTGTTTGTACTTCGCTTTTAGATCAGTGAGACTTTTTGATGATTCAATAATTTTTCCATTCTCATCAATCAACTGGAAATTAACTCGATACCAAGGATCTAATTTAGTCTCATCCCAAAGTGTTGGGTCTATTTTTATACCTGTTTTATGAAATAATTTGATCCCCAAAATTTCCCCTAAAGGCTTATTAACGGGTTTCAAGTCATGCTTGATTGCATCAATATAAGTTGGTATCGGTACGAAATTTTTTCGAACACTTTTTGGCAACACCTTTACCATTTCAATACATTTTTCGCTCAAGAGTCCTGGTATAAGCCATTCAAACCGATGTTTTGGGACTTGATGGAGAATTGGAAGAGGAACTGTCACAGAGATACCATCATTGGGATGGCCGGGCTCGAATTTATAAGTCAACGCATACAAAGCTTCCTCAAATTCTATTTGTTTGGGAAATTGAGCCTCATAATCAGGATGCGGTAACTCATTTGAAATAATGTTACTAGTTAAAAATAGGATTTTTGGATTGCTTGCCTCAGACTTGATTCTCCATCTTTCAAAGCTTTGCAAATTAATCACACTCGATGGCAGTAAATTATCATAAAATGAGAAAGTGGCTTTATCATCTAACAGGATATCTCGTGTTCTAAATCGATCCTCCTTTTCCTCTAACTCTTTAAACAGTTTAGTATTATTTTCAAAAAAATCTCCTGGACCTTTATAGAGATTATTCACCAGTGCTTCCGTTATAAAAATCTCTCTGCAAAGAGCTGGATTGGTTTTCTCATAAGCTACTAACTTATTTATCACGACAGGCAGGCCAAACAACAACTGTTGTTCTTTTACTAAAATCGAGCCAGATTTTTGGTGGTAGAAAGGCTCGCTATATTGCTTTTTCACCAAGTGCGAGGCATATTTTTCTATCCATCTGTTGTCTATCTTGGCGACATTTAAAGCGTATTGCTTGGTTGTCTCAAATAATGAGCCCGCCATGACCCACTTCGGCCGCTTTTTTGAAACATGTGAGCCTGGAAAGATAGAAAATTCCCGATTTCTTGTTCCGCTGTAATTCGACGACTCACTCAACATTCCAACTTGAGTCACAAGGCCTGATAAGATCGCTCTATGTATACTGTCCCTTTTTAAAGAATTTTCTGTAATTTTATATCCTAATTGAATCAGCGTTTCTCTCAATTGCGCAGCCAAATCCATCCATTCAATAAAACGGATAGTCGATATGAAATTATCTCTACAAAACTTGTTGAACTTTGATTTAGACAATATTTTTCTTTGCTTAAGCAAAGCATCAGAAATATTTAATAGCGATATAAAATCGGAACTTTCGTCCCTTAAATTATTTATAAAATCAGCACTTCCAACCTTGTCTTTGGGCACATTAACTGGGTCTTGAACACTCAGACCCGCCACGATAATTATAACCTCATTCAAAACATCCAGATTTGCTGCCTCAAGCAACATCTTGGCTAATCTGGGCTCAATTTGGAACTTGACTATAAATCTTCCTATTTCAGTCAATCTCTTAGCACTAGATAAAGCTCTGAGTTCCTGCAGCAGTTGATACCCATCACTGATCTGCCGCGAATCTGGTTGATCGACAAAAGAGAACGTATCAATGTTACCTATTCGCAAATCAAGCATCCTGAGAATCACAGACGCAAGGCTCGTTCTTAAAATCTCAGGATCTGTATAAGCCGACCGACCATCATAATCATTTTGAGTATACAATCGATAGCATATCCCTGGCATTGTTCGTCCAGAACGACCGGCTCGCTGATCAGCGCTCGCTCTGGATATGCTCTCAATCGGTAATCGTTGAATCTTACTTCGGAAGCTATATCTTGAGATCCTCACCTTACCAGTATCGATTACAAAACGAATGTTAGGAACCGTTATAGATGTTTCAGCAATGTTAGTGGAGAGAATTATTCGGCGCTTTTTACTATCTATAAAAATCCGATTTTGCTCATTAGTATTCAACCGAGAAAATAGTGGTAATATCTCCCATGAAAAAAGTTTGGCTTTTTTCAATAGATATTCGGTTTCTCTTATCTCGCGTTCACTACTTAGAAAGACTAAAACATCCCCATCATGATAGGAATCGTCTATCTCCAAGATTCTGTTTACAATCAATCTCTCTTGATCAACATCTAGTTCATTATCATCAAGATATTTAATCTCAACTGGGAAACTTCGACCCGGAACTTTAATGATGGGAGATTCGGCTAAAAATTTTGAAAATTTTTGAGTATCAATGGTTGCTGAGGTCGCTATCACCTTTAGGTCAGGTCTGCGATCTCTGATACTCCACAAATACCCGAGTAGAAAGTCAATATTGAGGCTCCTCTCATGAGCCTCATCTAAAATAATAACCTTGTATTTAGTGAGAAATTTGTCGTTATTTATTTCTGAGAGAAGTAATCCATCAGTCATGACTTTTACAACAGTATTAGAACTCACTTTTTTACCAAATCTAATTTGCCAGCCTACAAAATCTCCAATCTCCGAAGACAACTCATCTGCCAATCGTTGTGATATTGACTTAGCAGCGATTCTTCTTGGCTGGGTAACACCAATCATGCCATATGAGGCAAAACCCATTTCTACACAGATTTTTGGAATTTGCGTAGTTTTTCCAGATCCTGTTTCACCCTCAATTATGAGAAATTGATGTTCGCTCAAAGTTTGTTTGATTTTTTCTAGCGATTTTACAATTGGTAAATCTGGGTAACTTACTGTGGGACAATGTTTATTGCGGTGATTTACTTCATAAAGAGACTTTTCGAATCGTTGATTCCACTTGGTCCATTTAATATTTTTTTCATTATTTGAAGTATCGTTTAAAACTGCATTTAATGCTTTTGATAGATTATGAAGATCTCTAGACAAAACATATTTGGAGAGCTGCTTTGATAGTATTTTAAGCTTATCATCAGGTGGCAAAGCAGCTGAAGATAGACCAATGTCATGTAAGCTTGGCATTTAATACGAATTTTCTTTCCAAACACAAATGCCAGATGAATCTTCTATATCCTGAAGATTCTTTTCATGACTTATCAACTCCTCACTGGAAGCAAATACAACTTTAATTGGCTTTCTATCTTTATCAATTTTTTTTGTTTTTTCAGATATGTTGTTTGGGTCATATTCACTTTGTTCTTCCTGGCCAATGTTCATATCAACCTGACCACCTGTCATAAGAAGATAAACATCTGCAAGTATTTCTGAATCAAGAAGCGCGCCGTGAAGACTTCTAGAGGAATTATCCACAGCATACCGCCTGCAAAGTGCATCAAGATTATTCTTTTGTCCTGGATGCTTTTTTCTAGCCAGGATTAAGGTATCTATAATTTCATGCTTGGCTTCAAGCGGAGAAAGCTTTTTATCTAATAATTTAAGTTCGTTATTCAGAAACCCTAGATCAAATGGAGCATTATGGATAATTAAAGTGTCATTACCGATGAAGGCTAAAAAGTCATCAATTATTTTTGAAAAAGATGGCTTATCGATTAAAAAGTCAGTCGTTATTCCGTGCACATCTGATGCCCCTGGATCAATTTCTCGCCCGGGATTCACATATTGATGGAAATGACGACCAGTTAATCTACGATTAACGATTTCCACCGCTCCAATCTCAATGATCCGATGCTCATTTGCAACTTCAAGACCAGTAGTCTCAGTATCTAAAACAATCTGTCTCATTCACTACTCTTTATTTAAATGGCTTGTAGCTCATCAATTCCTTTATTCGCTAGCTGATCGACCAGTTCATTTTCAAGATGCCCACTGTGTCCCTTAACCCAGTGCCACTCTATATTATGGATACTCTTCAAAGAATCGAGAGATTTCCAAAGATCTTCATTCTTAACGGGCTTTTTCCCAGATGTAAGCCAACCTCTATTTTTCCAATTCGGCAGCCATTCATTTATACCTTTTAAAACATACGTTGAGTCTGAAGTAACAGAGACATTACATGGCCTCTTTAGGGCAGATAATGCCTCTATTACAGCTCTCAACTCCATTCTGTTATTTGTAGTCAAAGACTCGCCTCCATAGAGTTGCTTTTCCTTGTTCCCGAATTTCAATAGAGCGCCCCAACCACCAGGACCAGGATTTCCCCTGCATGCACCATCAGTATAGATTTGTATTAATTGACTATCACTCATGCTCACCGATACCTCTGGTAATAGTCCGAGCTTGTTTCGAACTGGAATTATCCAAAGAAAGCTTATTTTGCGCAGATAAACTCCATTCGACCTTGGGAACGCGAATACCTGCCCGATTTCGCTTAACACCGTGTATAAGATAAAAATGATTTATTAATGACTCACCATACTCTGCAAATTTGCCCATTCTTTTGAGTATTTTGCGAGTGTCTTTCTCAATACTATTTGAACACAGATTTTCGTTCGCCCAACGACTATCTTTAACAACTGACTTAACCTCGAAATTTAAAAGATGCAACCAATCAGTAATCCGCTTGATTCTCAAAGGATAATAAATAGAAGCCTCCGACTTATTCATTTTTTTTGCTATAAGCTTTTTCAAGCCAAGAACACTAATGGGATTAACGATGAAAATAAACAAATGTCCTCCAGAATTAATAACCCTGGACACCTCAGAGATAATGGATTGAGGTTGTTCTGAAAACTCCAGAATATGCTGAAGTAAAACGCAGTCAATAGCCTCGGAGGGTAGCGGTAGATCAGAAAATAGAGAAACCGTGTTACATTTTTTTTTGGAGCCCAATGTATCAATGCAAAATTTATGTGAATGGTTAAAAGTTTCTATAAGTTTAGAGTCTGTATTTGCCCCGAGACTCATAAATCTATAACCGGCGAAATTAGATACTTTATTCTTTAAGAGCAAATGCTCACGATCCAAAATCTTTTGAGATATAGGTGCGTGCTTCTCGACAAAATTTCTATTATCATTTGTACCGATCAATATTTCGGTCCCTTCGCTTTTATGATGAAAAAATGCAATTTCTGTTTGTTATATTATGGCTTTGATACGGAAGAAACACCACAAACAAAATAACCTGATTATGAAGTCCAAAACTCTTACTCCATGGTTTAACGAATGCTCTTTTTTTATTAGGAACGTAGCCTTCATCTCTTTGTTTCCTCTATTAATAACAAATATTGGTTGCTCAACCTTGATTCTTGAGCAATCACGGTCGGAAGATGATGTCATACGCGTTGACAGTAAAATCATGGAACCCGAGAACACCATATCAAAGACAATAAATCCAGCAGTTGAAGAATATAATAATGAATCTTTTACTTTAGAGACCAATGAACCGACTCCTAATTCAAATATATATGACTTGATAGCCCTGCAACTGCTGCTCGATCATCACATAGATGAAGCTGCTGTAAAAAAACAAGTTGATTGGCTTTTAAAGAATCCTGAATATTTAACGCGTGTTATCCAGAAATCCAGCCCCTATATACATTATGTCTATGCGAGGATAAAAGAATCAGGACTTCCAATCGAAATTACGCTTTTACCGATTATAGAGAGTGCTTATGATCCTCTTGCTTACAGCCAAAGCCACGCGTCGGGTTTATGGCAATTTATTCCTTCTACTGCCGCTTATTTAGGTCTAGAGAGGAATATTTGGTTCGATGCTAGACGAGATATTGTTAAATCAACAGAGGTTGCAATTAACTATTTAAGTTATCTAAATCAAAAGTTTGGGAATGATTGGTCTCTAACGCTAGCTTCATACAATGGTGGGGAAGGAACGGTAGCAAAGTCGATCAAAAAAAATCTTGAGCTTGGAAAAGAACCTAACTTTTGGCAACTAAGCTTACCCTTAGAAACAGAAAATTATGTTCCTAAATTTTATGCCCTTGCACATGTTTTAAAAAACAGAAAAGAGTTTAATTTAGAAATACCGGAAATACCCAATCAGCCTGTTTTTGAAATTATAGCGCTTGAAAACCAAATTGAAATTGAAACAATCGTGGAGGTTAGCGGGATTGACTATAAAACTTTCACAAAGTTTAATCCTGGTTATCGCCGATCGATAACCCCTCCAGATGATATATCGAACATCTTAATCCCTATAAAATCAGCATCTAAGTTAGCTCAGTTTATAAATACTGAGGATCCTGAAAATTGGCTGCCTTTTTCAGAATATGAAATAAAGTTTGGAGATACCTTGTCGGAAATAGCTTTAGATCATGATTCTTCCGTTGATTTAATAAAAACAATTAACTATCTGAATACAGATTTATTGCGAGTAGGACAAATCTTAAAAGTTCCTCATAATCGGGGAACACCAGTCATTCACAAACGCTCTGTAACAACACAGATTATCTCTCATGAAGTTTTAAGCGGAGATACACTCTCTCATATTGCCAAAAATTACAAGACAACAATTAGAGATATTATGCTGCAAAATAAGCTTAGATCATCAAAGATATTTGCAGGTCAGAGCTTAGAGATCCAGATTCGCACAAACACAATCGCTCAGTCTCATATCAGAAAGGTGTTTTACAAAATACGTGAGGGTGATTCACTCTACTTGATCGCCAAAAGATTTTCGGTCTCTATAAATGATATACGTAAGTGGAATACCTTTACACGATCAAAATACATTCATCCGGGAGAGACGTTAATACTGATGGTCGATAGCCTTCGGATCTAACTAGATAATGAATTCAACACTACTGGGCTATTGCTAATTTTGATCGAGATGCTTCCTCAAAACTTTGCAACTCCAAGTTCTGATTAATTGATAAATTCGCTGAGGTAATACCAGATTTTATCGAATCATCAATCAATTTATAGTCTCCTGCTACAACCGAAGTGAGAGACACCAGAACATAATCGCCACTTTGCGTGACAAAAAAATCAATCTCAGGAGTTGAATCGGGGCTCTGCATTCTGAAGACCTCGGAATTAATTTCCGGGTTTTGATCAGTGACTCTCCGACCCGCAGAGAGCACCACTTGCCAATCAAGCTCTTCCTGCTTAGCTACCGCTTCTATAGTATCTCCTGCCTTGACGAGTTCAAGCAACCGGTTGGATCTCTCTATCATTAATTCCTCTAGTCGGCTATCTATTAGCTGCACTGAAATATCATCTTTGACATCAGCAAGCACCTTTTGCTGCGCATCCGTGAATTCATTCAGTTTTAGTACCACATAGCTGTCAGTTTCAAGTTCAATTACTTCGCTTGCATAACCATTGTTAAGCACATCATCAGAAAATGCTATATCAACAACTTGGCCGTTGGAGGCTATCCCATTTCCGCCAGAGCGAGCAAAAAAATCCGTAGTCTTCATTTCAAGTTCCATATCCTCTGCTACTTCATTTAAAGACTGCGCATTAAAACTAAGCTCTTTCAATATTTCTAATTTTTCAATAAACTCATCCGAAACTAACTCCCCGGAGAGCTCTTGTAAAATTCGATCTCGCTCATCTTCAAAAACTAGATCATTTCTTTGTATATCCGTGAGTTTAATGAAATGCGTCCCTGCTTCGGTCAGAATCGGATCTGATATCTGGTCTATCTCTAACACTTTCACCGCATCTTCAAAATTTTCAGGAAATGTATCTCCAGAGGTAAAACCAAGATCTCCACCAATCGACGCAGATCCAAAGTCTTCTGAGTACTCTGTTACTAAATCCTCGAAAGGTATCGATAGCTCAAGCTTTTCTTGTATCTCTTTGACTAGTGCTGGATTACTTTCAGTAATCAATATGTGAGAAACTCTCCTAGATTCTTTAAATTCGAGGCTATCCCGCTCTGTTTCAAAGCGCTGGCGGATCATGTCATCAGTAACTGCATCTTTATCAGCTAGTAATTCTGGCGACAACTCAATGTAATCAATCTTTGCCATAGGTTCTGTTACAAAATTCGAAAGATTGTTTCCATAGAAAGTCTCAATATCATCTTCAGAAATAGTTATGGAGGATCTTGTCTGATCCGATGGAATGGTCAGATAATAATAATCCCGCTTTTGTTCAGATACCCTGGATAAGGCTCGATCTTCAAATTCAGTAACAAATGCGGTATCTGATATTCCTGATATTAGCTGTTGAACAATCAAGTCATTATTGAGCATTTGTTTAAACGAGGCATGCGTGTATCCCTGATTCTGCAGCGCAAACTTATATCGATCTTGATCAAATTTACCATCTGTTTGAAATCCGTCAATCGCAAGAATCTCACCATTAATTGAAGAATCCGACATCCTAAGACCTTTCTTGACAGCAGTTTGAACAAGAACTTCACGACGAATAAGTCTCTCCAAAGCACTAGGTCGCAAAAGATCGTCATCAAGCAGGGAACTATCAATCTCTGGATTTTGTTCCAAGATCTGCTGCTTCTGATTACTAATAGAGCGTAAAACATCGAATTCACTGATTTCTACTTCACCAACCTCAGCCACCACTCCGTCGATTGAATTAGTCAAAAACATTGTCCCTGTGCCAGAAAGAATAAAAACCACTGCTATTAAAATAGTAATCGCTAGAGCAACGCCTTTCATATTGGATCTAAAACTATCTAACATCTCTTAATCCTAACATTAAAAAAGGCGCATCTGAGATGCGCCTTTTAGATTAATATTCGAATAAACTAACTAATAATTAGTTCACCGAATCTTTTAAAGCCTTTCCAGCTTTGAAGCTTGGTACATTTGCTGCCGCGATTTGTATTTCCGCACCAGTTTGAGGGTTCCTACCTGATCTTGCAGCTCTGTGCTTTACAGAGAAAGTACCAAAGCCAACTAAAGATACAGAATCGCCACTTTTCAACGCACCCATGATTGCGCCAATAGCAGAATCAAGAGCTCTTCCTGCAGAAGCTTTAGATACATCCGCGCCTGATGCAATCGCATCAATTAATTCAGATTTATTCACAATATTCCCCTTTTTTAGTTAAATTTCCTTTAGCCGCGCCTCAAAGTCGAGAACGCCTTCTTTTGAGCGTTTGTGTCGCCGCTGTTATACTTTATACCAATACGAGCTACCACGGGTCAAGCAGTCTTGTAAAAAAATGGGCTTTTTTTGGCAACTAATGCGTGCTTGGGCGATTAGCATCGTTAAGATCACTCTTTTCAGTGCTTTTCTCAACGAATTCCGCCTCACTCATGGGTTTTGGCTCTGATTCAAGGGCTAACTGAAGCACCTCATCAATCCAGCTTACTGGGTGTATTTTTAGGTCTTGAGTAATCTTATCAGGAACTTCTTTTAAATCGCCAAAATTATCCTTAGGGATAATTACATTTGTGATACCGCCTCTATGGGCTGCCAGTAACTTCTCTTTCAAACCACCAATTTTTAACACCTGTCCATGCAGTGTTATCTCTCCTGTCATTGCAGTATCAGAACGCACTGCAATACCAGTGAGAACAGAGACAATAGAGGTGCACATGCCTATCCCAGCAGATGGACCATCTTTTGGTGTAGCGCCCTCTGGAACATGGATATGCAAGTCCTTCTCCTGATAGAAATCTCTATATACGCCCAACGACTGAGCCCTATTCCGAACAACGGTCAAAGCGGCTTGAATAGATTCCTGCATTACATCACCCAGTGAACCAGTTTTTATAACTTTGCCGGTCCCTGGAATCGCTGATGTCTCTATATTCAACAATTCTCCTCCAACTTGAGTCCAAGCAAGTCCGGTCACCTGTCCTATCTGACTCTTCAACTCCGCTCGACCATAATCAAATTTTCTAACACCGAGTATTTCTTCCAAGTCAGAATCTTGCACGACATCCTTATCTAAAGCATCGAGCTTCACGTGTTTGGTGGTTACTTTTCGACATATCTTGGCAATGGATTTTTCTAAACCACGCACACCAGCTTCCTTGGTGTAGAATCTAATCGTATCCTTCAGTGCATCCGCGCTTATCTCAATCTCATCCTTATTCAACCCGTTTGCTTTTATTTGCTTAGGTATAAGATATTTATCAGCAATTTGGACCTTCTCATCCTCTGTGTAGCCAGGAATTCGGATAATTTCCATACGATCCAAAAGAGGTCCAGGGATATTAAGAGAATTTGCCGTACATATGAACATTGTCTCAGAGAGGTCGTAATCCACTTCCAAGTAATGATCATTAAATGAATGGTTTTGCTCCGGATCGAGCACCTCTAGAAGTGCGGATGCAGGATCACCACGATAATCCATCCCCATTTTGTCTATTTCATCTAGTAAAAATAAAGGATTCTTTGTTCCTATCTTTGAGATTTTCTGCATCAATTTCCCAGGAAGAGCCCCAATATATGTCCGCCTATGACCTCTGATCTCAGCTTCATCTCTAACACCACCAAGGCTCATGCGGACAAACTTGCGCCCAGTAGCAGCCGCTATTGACTCACCTAAAGATGTCTTGCCAACGCCTGGAGGGCCGACTAGACACAAGATTGGACCTTTCAACTTTTTGACTCGTTTCTGCACAGCCAAAAATTCAAGAATTCTCTCCTTGACCTCTTCCAGACCATGATGATCTTGATTCAGTGTCTTTTCCGCAGTCTCCAGATTATTTTTAATTTTGCTTCGCTTTTTCCAAGGGATCTTAACCATCCAATCTAGATAATTTCTTATAACCGATGCTTCTGCCGACATTGGTGACATCATTTTAAACTTGTTTAACTCGGAGACTGCCTTTTCCGATGCAAGTCCTGGCATACCAACACTTTTAATCTTATCCAAAAGAATATCAGCTTCAGATGTGCTACCCTCATCATCTCCAAGTTCCTTTTGTATAGCCTTCATTTGCTCATTGAGGTAATACTCTTTCTGGCTCTTTTCCATCTGTTTTTTCACTCTACCTCGAATTTTCGCCTCGACCTTCAATAGATCAAGTTCCGTATCTATATAGCTTATAAGCTGCTGTAAGCGATCTTTTAATGATTCGATCTCAAGAATTTTTTGTTTCTGATCAAGTGGGAGAGTCATATGAGAAATTACGGTGTCTGTTAAACGATTAGCATCATCAATCTCGCTGACAGTTGATTTGACTTCTACGGGAATTTTCTTATTTAAATCGACATACTCTTCGAATAAAGCCTTCGCAGATTTCACAAGCAGCTCTTCTTCTTCTGAGAGATCTTTATCGTCCTTTATAACTTGTAGCGATGCTTCCAAACATCCTGCATTATCGGAGACTTCGACTAATCTGCATCGGCTATGACCTTCAACTAAAACTTTTAAAGTGCCATCTGGGAGTTTAAGCATCTGCAAAACTGAAGCTACTGTTCCGATATTATATATGTCGTCTTTGATTGGATGATCTTTTGAGGACTCTTTCTGAGCCACAAGAATGATTCGCTTATCGGCTCCCATCGCTCGCTCTAAGGCGGTTATCGACGCTTTCCTTCCGACAAATAAGGGCATAACCATATGCGGGTAAACCACCACATCTCTCAGGGGTAAGACTGGTAGAAGTGAAATCTTAGCTTTTATGTCTTTTTCCAAGGTATGCCTCCATTCAGGAATTATCGGACCAATGCTAATAACATGAGGGCATAAGTTTGTATTACAAGGTGAGATCTAAAAAAAATCTATCCGCTTTGGCGCTCGTTTTTACTAATGGTTAATTCTGCATCAGACTTTTCGTAAACCAGTTTGGGTGGGCTCTCGCCTTCAATAACCATTTTATCAACTACGACCTTTACAACGCCTGATTCTGACGGAACCTTGTACATTGTATCCAGTAGTGTCGCTTCTAGTATTGACCGAAGTCCACGTGCGCCAATTTTGCGGTCTATAGCCTTGTTTGCGATTGCTTCTAGCGCATCCTCACGGAGATCCAAGTCTACATTTTCCATCTCGAACATTGCTTGATACTGTTTTGTTAACGCATTTTTAGGTTTAACCAGAATACTCATAAGGGCGTCTTTATCCAGTTCTTGCAGAGTGGCAACCACCGGAAGTCTTCCAATAAACTCAGGAATCAAACCAAATCCAATTAAATCCTCAGGTTCAACGTCATTGAGTGTTTCACCAACTGATTTAATATTATTCTTACTCATTACCTCTGCACTAAATCCAATACCGCCCTTTGCTGATCTATCTCTAATAACTTTTTCAAGGCCGGCAAACGCGCCCCCACATACAAACAAGATATTAGAAGTGTCCACCTGTAAAAACTCTTGTTGAGGATGCTTCCTTCCTCCTTGCGGTGGTACAGAAGCAACGGTGCCCTCTATCAGCTTAAGCAGGGCCTGCTGAACGCCTTCCCCAGAAACATCACGGGTAATTGAGGGGTTGTCAGATTTTCTAGAAATCTTATCAATCTCGTCAATATAAACAATTCCTCGCTGTGCTTTGTCAACATCATAGTCACACTTTTGAAGTAGCTTCTGGATGATATTTTCTACATCCTCACCAACATATCCCGCTTCAGTAAGAGTAGTCGCATCCGCTATGGTAAATGGAACATCAAGAAGTCTAGCTAGTGTTTCGGCAAGTAAGGTCTTTCCGCACCCAGTGGGTCCTATTAAAAGAATATTGCTTTTCCCCAACTCGACCGCATCTTTGATCGGGTTAGCATTAGTTGCACTTTGAAGACGCTTATAATGGTTATATACGGCAACACTTAGTATTCTTTTAGCCTTTTCCTGACCGATCACATAATCATCTAAAATACTTTTGATTTCGACAGGTACAGGGAGTTTATCACTCGTTGCATCTGTATCAGATGCTTCTGCCTCTTCGGAAATTATGTCGTTACAAAGATCCACACATTCATCACAAATGTACACCGAAGGGCCCGCAATCAGTCTTCTTACCTCATTTTGATTCTTTCCACAAAACGAACAAAAAAGTAATTTACTGCTGTCGCTTAAACCGTTCTTATCACTCATGATCAATCCCTACTTACAATAACTTTCACACGCATTCTTCCTAATAAAGGGTAATATGTCTAAGATCTTTTGTCCAGAACCTCATCAATAAGCCCGTAAGTTTTTGATTCTTCAGCATCCATGAAGTTATCTCGCTCAGTGTCCTCCGTAATCTTATCGACACTTTGCCCGGTATGATGAGCCATAAGCTCATTCAACTTGCGTTTCATCTTTAAAATTTCTTGTGACTGAATATGAATATCAGTTGCTTGGCCTTGAGCACCTCCACTTGGCTGATGGATCATTGTCCGAGCGTTTGGCAGACAAAATCTCTTGGTTTTAGCTCCAGCCGCTAATAAAAAAGCTCCCATTGAGGACGCTTGCCCTATACACATAGTGCTAACATCTGGTTTTATAAACTGCATTGTGTCGTATATCGATAGTCCAGCCGTAACAGAGCCTCCGGGTGAATTTATGTACAAGTGTATGTCCTTTTCTGGATTTTCTGACTCTAAAAACAACATCTGCGCGACGATTAGGTTTGCCATATGATCTTCAACCTGCCCTACCAAAAATATGACGCGCTCCTTCAATAGCCTTGAATAAATATCAAAAGCTCGCTCACCCCTGGAGGTTTGCTCTACCACCATAGGAACGAGACCACTCGCCGTTAGCTCTTGAATATCACCTGTGTTTCTCGACATGTCAAAGTCCTTGTATTTGTTTTAATTACGATCTCTAATGTAACGCGGATTTAAATAGCTTATTCACTTTTTCGGTTTTGGCTTTGATTTTGGCTTTGCTTTTGTTTTTGTTTTGGCTTTCGCGGCTGGTTTAGCTTTGTCATCAACTTTTGATGCTTTAGTTACCCCCGCTTTTCTTTTGGCAGGTTTGCTTTTTTTCGGTGTCGGCTCTGGATCAGGTTGAATGGCCTTTTCATACGGCAGCTTCTCTTCCTTCACTGACGCCTTTGATAAGACAAGTTCTGTTACCTGATCCTCCAAAACCATTGACTCAACCGAAGCGAGTGCATCAGGATTCCCATAATAATACTCGATCACTTCCGATGGCTTCTCGTATGTGGAAGCAATCTCTTCAACTCGAGATTTTATTCTATCCGCATCTGCACTCATATTCTCTTTCTTAACAAGCTCAGAGACAATAATACCCAAAGCAGCGCGTCTTTCAGCACGATCAAAAAACATATCATCTGGCAACATATCCATGTCGATTTTCTGTCCGCCGCCAAACTGCTGAATGGTTTGCTGCTTCAACTGATTAATTTCATTTTTAATCAGACTTTGGGGTACCTCAACTGCGTTTAGATCAAAAAGCTGGTTCATCACTCTATTTTTAACTTTGGTCCTTACAGCATTATTCAGCTCCCGCTGCATATTTGCCTCAACTTCTTCTTTAAATTTCTTCTCCCCACCCTCTGTGACTCCAAATAGTTTGAAAAAGTCATCATCAAGCTTTGGAAGTTTCTTTGAAGAGACATCATTTACCTCGACCTTGAATTTTACTTTTGCACCTTTGAGGTCTTCAGCATGATAATCCTTGGGAAATTTAAGATCTAAGGTAGTATTTTCTCCTGCCGACATACCAATAATCCCATCTTCAAACCCTGGTATCATGCTATTTGAACCTAGTATTAAATCCTGATCGAGTCCCTGGCCACCCTCAAATTCAACGCCACCTTTGGTACCAGAGTAATTTATATTTACCTGATCACCAGATGCTGCCTTTTTCTTAGAGGATTTAAATTTAGACTGCTGATTCCTCAGCTGTTCAATCATTGTTTTGATGTCTTTTTCTTTTATATCAGCGACCGGTCGAGCTATTTTCACTTTCTTTAAATCGCACAGTTTTAACTCAGGCAGAACCTCAAAAGTCGCGCTAAATTCTAGATCACTGCCCTTTTTATCGACAAGTATTTCTACCTTGGGTTGACCGACAGGATTGAGTTTCTCTTGCGAAATCGCATCACTAAATCCAGTGTTTATTGCTTCACCAACTATCTCCTGACGAATACCTCGGCCGAAGTGCTGCTGTACTACTCTTACTGGAACTTTACCTTTTCTGAACCCTTTCAAAGCGACTGTCTTGGAGGCTTTTTCAACTCTCTCCATTATTTGAGATTCAATTTTATCGGATGGGATTGCAATTTTTAATGTCCGCTCTAGCCCATTAACTGAATCGATTGATACCTTCATGAAAAATCCTTTTGATAAAATATGGTACGAGAGGAGAGACTTGAACTCTCACGGGTTACCCCACTGGAACCTAAATCCAGCGCGTCTACCAATTCCGCCACTCTCGCACAATTATAAGATCTTGAAACTTGTTTTCTTATTATGCTTCTTTAAACTCTTCGAAGAGGCGGGATTTTGCCATAGCACCCCAAAATCAGCAACAATTTTCATGATATACGAAACAAGACATTAACTAATTTGAGACGTACACAGTCGAAATATAACTTGCATAAATCACAAACTACCGCGATTATTTGCCTCCAACCAAAAGCTATGATGAATATGACACCCGCTGACAATAAAACTAGTCCACTGTTTGATTTTAGTTCTAAACAATTACGAGAAAGCTTGGGAGCGTTTGCTACTGGCGTTACCGTCGTTACCTCAACCACCGAAAACGGCGAAAAAGTAGGTATGACAGTAAACAGTTTTAATTCTGTCTCACTAGAGCCTCCTTTAATTCTATGGAGCATTGGCAGAGATGCAAACTGCTTTGACGCTTTTATGGCAGCCAAATCATTTGCGGTGCATATTTTAAATAAAACTCAATCAGGTATATCAAATAAATTCGCTCAGACTGGAATTGATAAATTTGAAGGTATGGCTTGTACAAGTGGTTTGAACGATATACCGATCCTGCCAGATTTTAGTGTTTGCCTTCAATGCACAACCAAACATCTTTATGATGGTGGTGATCACGTGATTATTGTGGGTGAAGTAAAAAGCATAGAAAATAGAGGTCAAGAACCATTAATTTTCTATAAAGGAGATTATTTAACAATATAATCAATATTTTATATAGATTTTATAAAGTTATTTATATTTAAAATATGCACAATAAATACCCTAAAAATATCAAAATAATAGAAGTTGGACCAAGGGATGGATTGCAAAATGAGCCTTCGCTCGTTAGTTTGATTGATAAGAGAAATCTCGTAAAAAACTTAATTAATTCTGGATTAAAAGACATTGAAGTTGGGAGCTTTGTAAGCCCTAAGTGGGTACCTCAAATGGCAGAAAGCGCTGAACTAATTAACGCAATCTCTCCAACAAAACAATATGATTTAAATCTAAGCGCGCTAGTACCGAATATTAAAGGCTTAGAATCTGCTATTAATACAAATATAAATTCAATTGCTATTTTTGCATCTGCCTCTGAGACGTTCAGTCAAAAAAATATTAATTGTTCAATCGATGAAAGCTTGGAACGGTTTTCAGAAGTATTCAAAAGAACGTCTGCATCTAATCTCCCAGTTCGAGGATATGTATCTTGTGCTTTTGGATGCCCGTATGAGGGAGACATCGATCATCAGAGAGTGATCGAATTAACCACAAAGCTATTGGAGCTCGGTTGCTATGAAGTCTCAATCGCAGACACTATCGGCTGTGGGAACCCAAGTGAGACTGACAGCTTACTTCATGGCCTAATTGCAGCAGTTGGGAGAGAAAAGATTGCAATGCATTTCCATGATACCCATGGGAGAGCGCTTGAGAATATTGAGATTGCTCTTTCAAAAGGCATATCATCAATTGATTCTGCAATTGCAGGGCTGGGCGGTTGCCCATATGCGCCAGGCGCCTCCGGGAACGTAGCAACAGAGGACGTAGTAAACCTACTTAATGATCTCAACATAAAACATGGTATCGATTTACAGAAATTGATAGCGTCCGGAAACGAAATATCAGAAGCTCTTGGTCGACGAAATTCAGCCAGAGTACTGCAACAGAAAGAGGCCCCTTCTCAGGGGCTTTTCCCTATAGATTTCGATAGTAACGACGCCTAGCGATCAGCAATAATGCTCCCAAGAGAATGAGTATCAGAGAGTTATCAGATGATCTCTCTCCTCCAACAGTACATCCGCCGCCGCCACCCGAGGTATTATCTGCAGTGGAACTAACATTGTTGAGCGTTAATTGTTCCGAGTATACCGTCACACTTGTCTGACCATTACTGATCTGCACCGTGACTGGGCCCGCTCCAGAAACGCTACCAGCCGTCAACGTTGCGGTATACACTCCACTGCCCTGCTCATAGAAACTACTGACACTAGCTCCTGTTAGACCAATACTTCCGGTAACACTCATATGTTCTAATGGCATTCCGGAGGCATCCAAAGCGGTTACCGTAATTGAAGTGCTATCAGATCCATTGGCATTTAATGAGCTAGAACCCAAAGAAACAGTCGAATCTGTACTTGGAGTGCCAATATATTTCTCGGCGACACCACTTGGATCCACGAGCATACCGTTTGCAATACCATCCGCATCATTCGGTCCGCCATCCTCGATCATTAACTGTAAGCAATCATCTCCAATATACCAACCCGGGCCATATGCACTGCTTCCGGCTGCAGGACATACTCCACTGGCAGACTTCGCAGACATAATCATATTAGCCGCATCCTCGACAAACATCTGCCAACCAAGAGTCTCATCGATATACTTACGATAAGTTGATGTTTCCGTTGTTGGCGTTGATAGAGGTATTACCACTTTATATGAATGTCCGGGCTCGGCTCCCGAGATAACAAAGTCACTAAGCTCAACATAGTCAAACCCAACATCAGTTGTGTCACTCGCACCGGCTTCAGCCTCGCTTACAGAGATGTCATAATCTCCTGTGCCTAAAGCAACCGATCCAAGCATCATGGAGGTGCCTGGCTCCGATTCAGCAACCGAAACATTATTAGTCATCACATTGCTTTGAGAGATCGCATCGAGATAATTTGGCACACCATCTCTATCATCATCGCCCATGCCCTCATCTAGATCTGATATGCCATCACCATCAGAATCAACACTTGCTGATAATACTGGCATGCTCTCAATCACATTTATCGAAAGATGGCTCATCGTAGTATTTACACCATCACTAACATCGACTGAAATATAGACTACGCCAGTGTCCATGGTTGACGGATCAAACGATAAGACATTCCCGCTATCAACAGCGCCTGGCAATGTGTTATAAGCACTGCCCCATGTGTAAGTGAAGCTCGTCCCTGAATTTGCATCAGTCGCGTCGACTGTGACATCTACACTGCCTGCGTTCTTCGCGATAGTTGTCAGAGGATTAAGTACACCCTGGCTTGCAGTCATCATCACCTTTGGAGCAAGATCTTGTTCTGTGATCGTTACATCCTGCTGAGTGACAGAGCCAAGCACCGCGCCACTTAGAGAATCACTGTGCAAACTAATCGTCAATGTTTCATCAGATTCAGCAATCGCATCTGAGACAATTTCAACACTTATCATTGCTGAGAGATCTGTCCCGTCAATGGTCACAGTCATATCTGACTCGCTGACATAATCTTCATTCTCTGTTGCTGTGCCAGATATCGAGTAGCCCACCGTCACCGAAGAATCAGCCGGATGGCCACTAAGTGTGACTGGCATATGAACTGTATTACCCTCAGTTGCAATCACCGCAGAACCTAAGTTGACCAGAGGGACTACTTTAAGCATTTGCATCGCAGATGCGGTAGTTCCGACACTATCAACAGCAGTCCAGGTAATTTCATACATACCCGACTTAAATGGACCAGTCTTGCTTGGTGAAACAGAAATCTCACCCTCACCCGCTGAAACTGTCGCATCTCCAAGCTCCACTGTAGTTAAGTATCCCGTTGCATTAACAGTAATGTCAGAAGGTATCGATAGGCTTATCGCAATTGGCACAATCACTACAGTTCTAGTCACTTCAACCGCAGAATTACCGCCAGCATCATTAACGTTATAGGTAATCACATAAGTACCAACCGTCGAGACATCTACCGCATTTACTATCGAGATATTCGCCGTAATATCACCATCAATATTATCTGAAGCCGTCGCACCTGCGTCTAAATATTCTGTATAACGCTCCAGTGTCACTGTGCTCTCACCCAACAAAGCGATGACAGGTATTGTGACATCAGGTGTTATTTCC
>CACLAG010000021.1:0-26662 GCA_902604945.1 uncultured SAR92 cluster bacterium
TTAACTGGTCTTGGTTATACCAAATTGTAAGGCTGAAAAAACTTATTAGCGCTAAAGTAAGCCAACCAAATAACTGAAGAAACCAAAACTGCTGGCTATCTTTATAGACTTTTTCATTGGAACTAATATGATGAGAGAAAGCCAAAAATTTTATCCCCAAGCCATGATGAGTGATCAGAAAAAAACAAAAAACGAACGAAACTACTATACAGAATTTTTAAACGTAAAGGCATTATCGTCAATGCATCCAGAAATAAAAAAACTAAAAACTAAAAATTCGAATCACGCTGCGCATGGAAATAAGAATTGGCGATCATCATTTGTGTTAATGGAGTATCTCACAAATGATCCACCAAAATCTGGAGAAAAAATTCTAGATATAGGCTGTGGATGGGGCCTCGTGAGTATTTTTCTATCAAAAAATTTTAATAATGAAGTGCATTCTATCGATATTGATCCATCAGTTGTTCCTTTCTTCTCTCTTCAAACGAGCATTAATAAAACGGATACGAGTATCAAAATTAAAAATTTCACCGAGTACACAAAACCTGAAATATCAGGTTATCGTTTGATTGTTGGAGCTGATATCTGCTTTTGGGATGAGATGACATTACCTTTACTCAAATTTATAAAACAAGCACTAAGCTCAAATGTTCGTCAGATATCAATTGCTGATCCTGGCCGGCCTCCATTTTGGGATCTTGCTGAAAAATGCGCAAAAATTGGCGGAGAAGTCTTTACTAGACGCATCAATGAGCCTGTAAAAACAGAAAAGCATATTTTGGTGATTAACAAAGATCACAAATAAAAAAGACCAAGCAATGGCCTGGCCTTTTATTATTTATGGTAACAGATTACTCCATTACACAAAGCGGCCAGAAGTTATTTGTATTAGCTCTGCCCTGCACTTGATGAACCGAGTTACCATTACTTGAGTTATATGTAATAAATGCCCTATGACGCGATCCATCGCCTGGATCATCACCCGCTAAATCGGCAACCCAATAATGAGATGCCTGTTGCGGCCAATTTAGATCAGACTCCCAATAACCGCTTGATCCCGGACCTACAATACCGGTGTCTGCACCATTGCGTATGTGCTCCGCTACCTCTGCAGCTGTCGCGAGTCTTCCACTAATACTGGCACACCAATCACTGGCTGCTTGCCACTGGAATTTTCTGAAATATCGATTCGTTCCAACCCGATTTAAGTCTCGTCCCGTCGCAGTTCCCCACGTTGCTTCAGGTGCCTCACCATTTAAAGGCGGACGAACAAATGTCAATTGTCCCACTACTGAATCAGTAACCGTATAGAGATCTTTAATTGTTACATCATCATCATTACCGAGAGTTCCATCAGGACCATTTCCAGTTGGATCCTGAGTCGCTTCTGGATAAGGGCTTGTAGGTGATGCGGATGTGGCGGCTTTCCAGTTTCCAAGAGTTATCACCGTTTCTAGAGCGGCTGCGCCATTAAAAGTACCGTAATCATCTAAATAGTTAACGGCTTGAACTGTCCAATGGTCAATATTGAAGGTTCCATCCTCTGCTGAACCCTGAACTCGCTCCGCAAAGCTATCCAAATGCTCCCAAGCCGTATCAGTTCCATCGGTCTCAGTGGCTCCAAACTGGCTTGCAACCGTACCATCAATAACGATCTGGTAACCATCATCACCGTTGGTAGACATATCAACAATCAACGTGTTTCCAGATCCAGTCGTAACATCAGTGAAAGTCGTGCTTGGGAACTCTCCCTGCATGACAGCCAGGTCTCTGACAAGATATACATAAGTATCTGTCTGAGATCCTAATAATGAAAGATCTATTTGACGTTCAGACCAAGCCTCACCATTTTGCATATAGTTCAATACAACATTAGCAGTTGAAAAATCCACTGTTCCTGTCACATAAAGCTCAACGGTTTTCAAGAATCCATTACTTGATGAGGCATTTGTTTCTATCACCTTGGTAACAGAAACAGAACCCTCTGTTGTGGAAACAGGTGCCTCATATTTCACAAACTTAAACTGCCAAGTCTGAGCACCACTGTATTGAATTTGTACCGTCATACTCTTTCCATCTGCTGCAACTTCAGTGATGTTATAAGTAATCGTCGACACTGCATCAGCTGATGAGGCAAGTTCTCCATTGTTATGAACTTTCGCAAGCCCTAAGTGAGCACCCACACCATTCACTGTGACAGTAGAATACCCAACTCCCATGTTATTGGTTACAGAATAAGTATAGTCAGTTGCGCTTCCATCATGCGGGCTTACTGGAGTTCCACAACCTTCAGCACTCACACCTTGCCATGTCTCCAACCATGTCTCAGTTCCCATATCTTGCGAGAACGCACCATCGGATCCAAACACGAAGAGATCATCAAACAAACATGCCCGTGTAGCAACATCATCTTCAGAGTTCGAGTACCAACTCAAATCAGATGAATTTGGACCTACTGCAAAAGCGCCTGCAATTGGAGCCAACTTCCAGCTCCCCTCAAGCGCAGAGGCAGCAACTGATGGCGGAACAACACCGATATATTTAATATCATCAAAGTAATAAGTCTCTGATGTGCCCGATGATCCGAAGTTGAGGAATACTGATAATGTATCGTATACATGACTCGCATTCATTGCCGAGGTACCCTCACTTGGTTTACTGAAGTCGAAGACCAGAGTCTCCCACTCTTGAGCCTTGGAGGTCACCGCATCTGTTTCAACTGAATTATCAGAGTTTCCCGATTCCTCTAGCTTCAATTTAACGGTTATACCCGCTTCAGGAGACCATACACGAATTGACATACCTGGTGCCGCCTCAGTGATTGGGTAAACAACTTTCCCTCTGGCAACAGTCGTGCCAGACCACGTCTCTGTGCCCTTGATAACCGAGACAACTGAGTTGGTCGCATCAGTTGGATCAGCAACAACTGTGCTTGTATTTCCTCCAAAGTCGTCAAGACCGTAGTCTGCCGTCATTGAGTTAAAGTCTATGACCTCATCAATATTAAGCACGTTATCCATACCAGTTCCAAGTTCACTCTCTGACGGAGGTGGCTCGCTTGCTGCAGCATCTGTCAATGTGAAGCTATACCAATCAACATTTACGCCGCCATCAACAGATTCAACACTCAGCGCATAAGTTCCTGCAGACATGGAAATGACTCTGCCCTCTATCGTTTGGAAATTACCCCATCCACCTGTTGCAGGCACTGTAACGATATCAGCAAGTGATCCATCAATCTTAATATTCAATCCTGGATCTTTTCCATCGTTACTCGCAACGTGATATTTTGCAAGGTAGTTACCAGCTGTTTCGACCGTAAAGCTATATTCAAGAATTTCTCCACCATCAAAGTATCCTACTGTGGTATCTCCATTCTCTAGACCTACATCAACAGTATTGGTATAGCTCTCCGCCTCAATCTTGATCTCAGTTGCCGTATCAGAGGAACCTGGTCCTAAAACACTCACATCATCAATCCAAACTTGACCGCCTTGATCACCACCCATATCAAACAGAATACGACTCTGATCATCACCAAACCCGGTGGTAGTTTGAGTCATTGTAAATGACTGCCAATCGCCTGTGAGTGAGACGGACTCAGCAACATTTGTCCAAGGATCATGATATAAACCAAGACCAGCAAGTATTGTCCTCTCTATCGAGGACTTAGCCTTGAATGAAACCGTATAATCAGTATCTGGGACTAACGTCATCGTCTGACTCAAATTAACGTCATAAACATTACCGGAAGTTGTTTCAACCACAGCAAAGTAAGACGTTATGTTAGACGCAACCGCAGCGCCTCCTGCCCAACCAGTAATGCCACTTTGGAAATCACCGTTTTCAACTAACTCAGTTCCATCGGAGGTAACAACACTAACATCATCAATCCAAACCTGACCACCTTGATCTCCACCGAGATCAAATAGAACTCGGCTATCATCATCACCAAAGCCTGTAGTTGTCTGCTCCAATGTAAAGGTTTGCCACTCTGTTGTTAATGAGACAGATTCACCAACATTAGTCCACGGATCATGGTAAAGACCCAGACCCGCAATAATTGTTCGCTCTATCGATGATTTCGCTTTGAACGACACTGTGTAATTTGAATCTGGGACAAGCGTCATTGATTGGCTAAGGTTAACGTCATAAACATTGTTTGAAGTTGTTTCAACAACAGCAAAATATGACGTTATATTTGTGGCTACTGCAGCGCCACCCTCCCAATCTGTTATACCATTTTGGAAATCTCCATTAGTGACTAGCTCCGTCGTGTTGTCAACTGGATCAGTTGGTTCGGTTGGATCAGAAGTATTGGAAGTGATAAGAACATTTTTCACCGTTACATACTGTCCCTCCGCAACTCTTGAACCAAGCTTCATTAGCAACGAATTGAAAGTTTGCTCGCCTTGAGCCGGAACATCAATCGAGTAGTTCATTTCAGACTCACTATCGACCGTTGTTCCCACTGAAAACTGAGGATTATTATCGGGATACTTATTGGCCTCAAAAGTGAAGTTCAATTCAGTAGATGCCAGCCCACCACCAACATTGGCAGAGAAGGTTATCGTACCTCCATATGGGAATGACATTGGATTCAATGAGGTATTAGTATTCTCAAATCCAGCCCAATCCTGTCCTTCGATCCACGAGTAATTGTCGCCATCTTTCACTGCACCATCAAATGCACTCCACTCTGCATAAATGGATGGTTCTGGTTCAGGCTCTGGTGCTGGATCAGTTCCACCACCCGCGCTTTTGACTAGATTGAATGTCCACCAAACGCCCGCACCAGCTTCAACTGATAGTGTGAGATACTTACCATCAGATGTAGCCGTCAGTACATTATAAGTGACCGAATCGGGCGCAGACTCAGAAGAAGATAATTCAGATCCGTTAACTGCCTTTGCAAGTCCAACATATGCACCTTTCCCATTAATCGTGAAGGTTCCAGCAGATTCATCATATGTGAATGTTGCGGGATTACTTCCATCATGCGGCGCTACTGGAGCAGCACATGAGTCTGAACCACCTTGCCATGCCTCTACCCAAGTATCATCGCCATGGACATTAGAGAAACTTCCGTCATCTCCGAACACATAGGTGTCGTCGAACCAACAAGCTCTTTCCGCAACAACATCATCGCCAGTTGACCACCACTCCATACTTCCCTCAGTAGGACCAACACCTGCCGCTGCTGGACTTGCTCCTGTATCAAGAGACCAAGTCCCTGCTAACGCGGATACGGGTACTTTTGTGAGGTTGAATGACCACCAAACACCAGGCGCAGTCTCCAAAGTTACACTCATATAATTTCCATCAGATGTTAAAGAAAGTACCTGATATGTTATTGAGTCGGGTGCTGAACTTGAGGAAGATAACTCCTCTCCATTCACCGCCTTTGGAAGCCCTAAATGCGCACCTTTGCCAGTTATTGTTAGTGTCGCTGATGCCTCGTCATAGCTGAATGTAGCAGCAGCCGATCCATCATGCGGTGCTACTGGTGCAGCACAGGAATCTGAGCCTCCTTGCCATGCTTCAACCCAAGTGGTATCCCCAAGAACATTTTGGAAGGAACCACCCTCGCCAAAGACATATCTATCATCAAACCAACATGCCCTTTCGGCAACAACATCAGCATTAGCGGACCACCACTCCATGCTTCCGGCAACAGGTCCAACACCTGCAGAACCTGCACCATCAAGCTTCCAGTTTCCTGCTAGCGGTGAAGGTGGCACCTTGGCTAAATTGAAGGTCCACCAAACTCCAGGGGCGGTCTCAACAGTCACCGTTAGATACATCCCATCTTCAGTGAGGGTTAATATATCGTATGTAATTGAATCTGGTGCAGAGCTAGAGGAAGAAAGCTCTTCACCATTAACTGCTTTCGGAAGCCCTAAATGCGCTCCCTTACCGTTGATTGTTAACGTGCCAGCAGCCTCGTCGTGGCTAAAAGTTGCCGCTGCGCTACCATCGTGCGGTGCGACCGGAGCAGCACATGAATCTGAACCACCCTGCCACGCTTCAACCCAAGTTGTCTCTCCAAAAATATTATTAAACGATCCATCTGAGCCGAAAGAATACACATCATCAAACCAACATGCTCGCTCTGCAACCACATCAGCACCTGATGACCACCATTCCATACTTCCGGCAACAGGACCTACTCCCGCTGCACCTTCTCCATCTAATTTCCAGTTGCCAACAAATGGGGACACAGGTTTTTTCGCTAAATTAAATGTCCACCAAACTCCTGGAGCCGTCTCTACCGTTACCGTTAGGCTCATGCCATCTGAAGTAAGTGTTAGAATTGTATAAGTTATAGAATCTGGAGCAGACCCTGATGAAGACAGCTCTTCACCATTAACTGCTTTCGCTAGACCTAGGTGAGCACCCTTACCATTAATCGTGATTGTGCCTGCAGATTCGTCCCATACCCAAGTAGCTGGATTACTGCCATCATGGGGAGCGACTGGCGCCGCACATGAATCTGCACCGCCTTGCCATGCTTCTACCCAAGTCGTTTCACCTTGAATGTTTTGAAAAGTACCGTCTAAAGAGAATGAAAATAAATCATCAAACCAACAAGCTCGCTCTGCAACTACATCAGCACCTGTCGACCACCATTCCATACTTCCAGCAACTGGTCCAACACCCGCAGCTCCTTCACCATCCAGCATCCACTCACCCACGAGCGGATCCTCTACCGGAGCAACACATCCCTCAGCGCAGTACTGCACTCGACTGCCATCGGTAGTTTCTGAGACATCAATGCCGGGGACACCACTAATGTCAGAAAATGAAATATTAAACGTCGCATAACCATCTACATCTGACTCCACCATCTCTCTGGATGCTGTCCAATCACCTATTTTTCCTTGGACTGTTGCAGAGACACCATTTATGGTCACTACAGGCAACATCAACGCTTCGCTAGCAGTGAAATCAACTTTTATTGACTGGCCGAGCTTTGCAACACCATCAGAGCTCGCTTCTCTCTCTTGAGACTGAAGAATTGAAACACTCGTTAGTACCGGTGCAATTCCATCGCTTGTCGGCTCAGGCAAATCATTCTCAGTAACTGAGTTACCACCTCCACCACAAGCTGAAAGGATCAGTGAAAACGAAATTGCAATGAATGAACTAAAGACTCGATTCGAAAAAAACGATGTGACCCACCCGAGATGGCTCACAGATGACTGCAGATGCATAACTCCCCCTACTTTTGTTTTATTATTTTGCGGCAAATTTTTATACCACTATGCACATTATGATTCTGTGCGGCCTAAGGTTCAAGCTCCATAGTAATTCGGTGAATAGGGGTATATATGCGATGAACTGGTTTTGGTCACAAACCCTCCGGAATTGATCGCATCAAATCAAAAAAATAATTCAGGATTCACCCCCTAAACAGTTCGGTGAACTTTGCACTTTGGAGCCCTTTTTTGCCCATTCCTCAGGAATAAATGTATGCATAGCCAATGCATGAATATCATTGCTCATTTCATCCTCAAGAATTTTGTAGACCCTCTGATGACGTTGTACTAAATTTAGGTCATAAAAAGATTTACTCACTATAACAACTTTAAAATGACTCTCTGAATTTTTAGGGACTGCGTGAGACGAGCTCTCATTTGTTATTTCGAAAAATTGTGGCTCAAATGCTTCTAATATCTTTTTTGTAATTTTTTCTTTTATTGGTTCGAGCATATCTAATTTTATCCGACAAGATTGATCATGACACCGGCAGCCACAGCGGAGCCAATGACACCCGCAACATTTGGACCCATCGCATGCATTAAAAGGAAATTTTGCGAATTTTCTTCTTGACCAACTCTATTCACTACTCTCGCAGCCATCGGAACCGCAGAGACCCCAGCAGCCCCAATTAAAGGATTTATCTTATGTGTTGACAGTTTATTCATAAGCTTTGCCATTAACACGCCTGCTGCAGTCCCGATACAAAATGCGATTGCGCCAAGACCTAAAATCCCCATTGTTTCAACATTTAAAAACTTCTCGGCACTCATTTTTGATCCAACGCCAAGTCCAAGAAAAATTGTCACTATATTAATTAATGAGTTTTGGACTGTGTCGCTCAAACGATCAACGACTCCACATTCTTTCATTAAGTTACCAAAACAAAACATTCCTAAAAGAGGAGCGGCATCTGGCAGAAAAAGCGCTACAAGAAGAATCAGCATCAATGGGAAGCAAATCTTCTCTCTTTGAGTTACATCACGCAATTGACGCATTTCAAATTTTCTCTCGCCTGAAGAAGTCAGCGCTTTCATTATTGGAGGCTGTATTATCGGAACAAGAGCCATGTATGAATATGCCGCAACCGCAACCGCTCCCAATAAATCTGGAGATAACTTGCTGGTTACAAAAATTGCTGTTGGTCCATCAGCTCCTCCTATAATACCGATAGACGCTGCATCTTGAATTGTAAAGTCGAAAATACCGAAATGACTTAAGGTCACAGCGCCAAGAACTGTCGAAAAGATACCAATTTGGGCCGCAGCTCCGAGCAAGAGGGTCTTTGGATTTGCCAAGAGAGGTCCGAAGTCAGTCATGGCACCGACACCCATGAAAATTAACAATGGAAATATTCCCGTCGCAATACCTACATCATAAATATAGAAAAGAAGGCCACCCGGCTCTTCAAGACGTCCCAACGCATCATAAATTGGCGCTGAATCGAACTCGGCACCTGGGATATTTACCAAAAGGGTTCCAAAGCCAATTGGCACCAATAGAAGTGGCTCAAAACCATGCTTTATTGCCAAAAAAAGAAGGATTAAAGCAATTAAAATCATAATAACTTGGCCGAATTGCAGTTGCGCGAATCCGGAATTTGCCACAAGACTAAGTAGACTCTCCATCATGCTACTCCTATGAAGATATCACCATGAGAATCTGTCCCGCTGCACAAACATCACCTGGACGAACCTCAATTTTTTTAACTCTGCCTGCCGAGGGAGCAGTGATCGATGTTTCCATTTTCATTGCTTCTAAAGTCAAAAGTGAATCTCCCTGCTGCACGTTATCATCAAGACTAACATTAACATTCAAAATATTGCCTGCTAAAGGCGCACTTATTTCTATAAGCTCTCCATAATCAGACTCGGTTTGAACAATTTCAGGTTTTTCATAAACGTCTCCCAATTCGCCGCCTTCCGTCACCTTAACGATGTATGTTTTAGCATTCACTTGGACGGTATAAGTACCCTCATCACTTCCAATATTCGAGCTAGGTAGCCCCACCTCATCGGACGGAGCAACATTCTTAGCTCCAAATCTACCTTTAAAGAATTCAATTGCAACATTCGGAAATAATGTATAAGTGAGCACGTCATCTATTTTCCTATCTTTCGAACATAGCTCGAATTCCATTTCTTTAGATAACATATCAAGTTTCGTTTCTAACGATTCAATTTCTGGAGCAATCAAATCAGCTGGCCTACAAATGATAGGTTTTTCGCCATCCTCCAAAACATCTCTCTGTAACATCTCATTAACAGATGAGGGTGTTTTTCCATACGCACCTTTCAAGATATCAGAAGCCTCTTTCGTAATCGATTTGTACCTCTCTCCGGTGAGCACATTCAAAACTGATTGTGTCCCCACGATCTGTGAAGTCGGAGTCACGAGCGGTATGTAGCCTAGATCCTCTCGAACTTTTGGTATCTCATCTAAAACCTCATTAAGTTTATCAGATGCCCCCTGCTCTTTTAGCTGGTTTTCCATGTTGGTTAGCATCCCACCAGGGACCTGAGCAGCTAATATGCGAGAATCGATTCCTTTCAGCGCTCCTTCAAATTCAGTGTACTCTTTCCTCACATCCCGAAAGTATTGGGCTATTGGCTCTAATTCCTCTAGCTTAAGTCCCGTATCTCTTGCTTGATTTTTAAATATTGACACAATTGATTCGGTGGGTGAATGACCGTAAGTCATCGACATACTCGAGATCGATGTATCAACCCTGTCTATCCCAGCTTCCACGCACTTCAATATTGTTGCAGTGGAAAGTCCGGTAGTTGCGTGAGCATGAAGCTGGAGAGGAATTGATATTTTCTTTTTTAACTCAGTAACCAAAGTGTAGCCATCATAAGGTGTCAATAAACCTGCCATATCCTTGATACAAATTGAATCTGCCCCTGCATCCTCAATCGACTGCGCAATGTCTATCCAAAGAGAATTGTTGTGAACAGGACTTGTTGTGTATGAAATCGTTCCTTGCGCATGCATCCCAATATCCTTGACCGCATTAATCGAGGAGGTAATATTTCTAACATCATTCAAAGCATCGAATATCCTAAAGATTTCAATCCCATTAATTGCTGCTCTTTCTACAAACTTTTTTACTACGTCATCTGCGTAATGCCGGTAACCCAGTATGTTTTGTCCACGGAAGAGCATTTGCTGGGGTGTTTTTGGCATAACTTTCTTTATTTCTCTAATCCTCTCCCAAGGATCCTCATTTAGAAACCTAATGCATGCGTCAAAAGTTGCCCCACCCCATGACTCAACAGAATAAAATCCTACATTGTCGACCTGCTCTGCAATAGGCAAAATATGATCTAGCTTCATTCGGGTCGCCAGAAGAGATTGCGAGCCGTCTCTGAAGACAACCTCGGTTATCCCGAGCGCTTTGTGTTTACTTTGCATATTGCTGTCCGTTTATTAAATATGGTTTGAAAATAATCGCTATCTATGAGCGCTTTGATTTTTTATGAAGATCGATCCCTTGACGTATCGCTTCAATCGTATCTGAGTCAATTCTTGCTCTCTGAACAATTCTCTCATTTTCGGAGGCTTCTTCTGAGTTGGACAAAATACCTATGGCCATGGTCATCAGTTGAATCGCAAAAACTAGCAATATCAAAAAACTGAAAACAGTCCCCATACCATAAATCATTACATTTACGCCTTCTGCAATTACTGATTCAACCACAGCGTCTCCCTAGAGTTATGATTACATTTGACCAAACAAGATTTGAAGATTTCTTTAGAACGTGACAAAACTATATCAACACACCTATTTTTTGCAACCTAAGGGTGTTAAATATAAATGATCATCTCTACAATTACGCGGACTTCTTGATTAAATAGGTTTAGCATAGTTTTGAAACCAAAAGCTTTCCTCACAGAAAAATTTTCCGTTGCGATGACAGCCCTTGGGCTACCCGCAGATTGTTCTCCAACAATTGCCTTGAGCAGTAGACCGGAATTTGGGGACTATCAAGCAAATGGTGCAATGAGAGCAGCGAAACGCATAGGATCAAATCCGAGAGAACTTGCGGAATCGATTATTAATAAGGTAGATCTTGAAGGTATCGCCGACCGGCTGGAGGTAGCAGGTCCTGGTTTTATAAATATCCATCTTTCATCCAGTTATTTATCAAGTGAGTTATCGAAACCGATTATCTCTGAGGTGCCTGAGGAACTAAGAAAAAGGATTGTTATCGATCACTCATCTCCAAATTTAGCGAAGGAAATGCATGTTGGTCATCTGAGATCAACCATACTCGGCGATTGCCTTGTCCGTATTTTTGAGATTCTCGGTCACACGGTTATTAGACAAAATCATATGGGGGACTGGGGAACACAATTTGGAATGCTGATAGCTGAGCTCGAGCAACAAATCGAAACAGGCAAGCAAATTGAGCTTGCTCTAAATGATTTAGAACATTTTTATCAGCAAGCAAAAAATCATTTTGACAAAGACGAAAAGTTTGCAGAGTTGGCCAGGCAGTATGTTGTAAAACTTCAGTCTGGCGATCGATATTGTAAATCTTTATGGGAGAAATTTATAAATGTTTCGATATCTCACAATCAAGAGATATATAAAAAGCTTAATGTGGGTTTGAAGGGAGAGCATATTAAACCAGAGAGTTCATACAATGATGTCTTAGAGCCCCTTGTTGCATATCTTTTAGAGAAAGAGATAGCGATTGACTCTGATGGGGCGAAAGTTATTTTTTTACCCGAACTTGCAGATAAAAATGGTAAGCCCTCTCCGATGATTATAGAAAAATCCGGAGGTGGCTATCTTTACTCGACGACAGATCTTGCGGCCCTGAAATATCGAGCCAATGAACTTGCTGCTGATAGAATTTTATACTTTATCGATGCACGTCAGTCATTACATATGAAACAGGTGTTTACCGCTGGAAGAAAAGCAGGTCTTGTAAAGAGCGGGACATCTTTAGAGCATCATGCTTTTGGAATGATGATGGATGAGAGTGGCCGTCCTTTCAAAACAAGAACAGGTGGAACTGTCAAACTAAATGATTTGTTGAATGAAGCAACTGATCGAGCCAAGTCTATAGTCGATGAAAAAAATAAAGATTTAACCGTCCAAGAAGTCGAAAATATAAGTTGGAAAGTTGGAATTGGCGCTATTAAATATGCGGATCTGAGTATAACTAGAACTCATGACTATGTATTCAATTGGAACTCGATGCTTTCTTTCGATGGTAATACAGCGCCATATCTTCAATATGCTTATACCAGAATCCAGAGTATTTTCAGAAGGTCTCAGCGAGAAATTGAGCGAAGTATGAAAATTTCACTAACTGAAGATGCAGAAAAAGCACTCGCGCTAGTAATTATTCAATTTGAGGAGATAGTCAGCCAAGTGGCGATCGACTGTTATCCTCATATCCTATGCTCTTATCTTTACGAACTTGCCAGTAGCTTTATGCATTTCTATGAGACATGTCCTATTTTAAAGTCAGATATTGATGTTCCTACAAAAGACAGCCGCCTGAGACTCTGTCTCTCTGTCGCTGACACATTGCATTGTGGTCTTGATCTGCTTGGAATTGACGTGATGGAGAAAATGTAATTGATTCTGCAAAAGAGTTTAAATATTAGGAGAAAAACTTTGAATTTTAAAATTGATACTAAAACAACAATTATCTTAGTCTTATTAGGTGTGATTTTTGGAATGATCGGTCGATTACAAGGATGGTTTTAATTTATTTTATTGGAGAAATTAGTCTATTTGAAGTGGTCAAGTGCATTTAAGTAAAAAGTCTCGCTAAATACGACTCAGAGGACCTCGATGTGAGTCGTCGTCTTAATCTTTATTTGGATAGAAACCGCTAGCGGCAATAATCGAAAGGCTTGATAACAGAAAAGCTGGGACTAGAGAATAAAGCTCGAAAATACTTCCGTTGAGCATATCCCAAATCACTACTGTGCTTGATCCGATTAATATACCAATAAATGCGGCCATCTCAGTCATTTTTTTGTAGTACAAGCTAAAAATTATAACTGGGCCGAGCGATGCTCCTAATCCTGCCCAGGCATAAGAGACAACATCCAAAACCTTACTATCTGGTTTCAAGGCGATCAGCGTTGCCAACAATGCCAAGAAAATCACTGACATTCTTCCAATTTTTAGTTTTTCTTTTACCAAAATACTTTTGCCTCTAATTATTGGATAAAGATCTTCTGCTAAAGACGCAGAGCAAACCAATAACTGAGAATCTACTGTACTCATAATTGCGGCGAGAATCGCGGCTAAAAATAATCCCGCAATCACAGGATGAAATAAAAGGTCCGTCAAAAGAATAAATACTTTTTCGCTATCGGCAATAGTCTCGGAGAAATAACCAATACCACTCAAACCAACCAGAATCGCAAGTGTGTAGCATGTTGCTGCCCAGAAGACAGCATATCTAGTTGCTCTGCCAACTGATGCAGCAGAATCAATAGCCATGTATCTGGATAAAACATGTGGCTGGCCAAAGTATCCTAATCCCCAACCAAGGTAACTAAAAATAGCGATAACGCCTAAATTATTTCCATCCACATCACTGAAAATATCGAGAAAATGAATATTCTTACTCCCTATTTCTTCAAAAAGTGTATCGATTCCACCTATTTGATTTACGGCTAAAATTGGGACACTCACTAGGGCAATTAGCATAAGAATGGCTTGAAAAACATCGGTCCAAGAGACTGCTAAAAATCCACCAAAGGTTGTATAAACTAAAATTAAAAGCACACTGACATATACTGCTAATTCATAGTCTATGCCAAAAACCTCATTAAATAATTTACCTCCTGCAATTAACCCAGAACCGACATAAAAAAGAAAAAATAATAAAATACTCATGCTCGAAATAATTCTCAACCACGGTTTTTGAGCTTGAAACCTATTGTGAAGATACATTGGAATAGTAATCGCATTATTCAACTTTTGACTCTCTGAACGGAGTCTCCCTGCAACTGAGATCCAGCTTGTCGCAACTCCCAAGATCAGTCCAAGTGCAATCCAAGCAGACTCAGCACCTGCAAGGTATGCAAATCCTGGGAGCCCTAACAAAGTCCATCCACTCATATCCGATGCGCCGGCGCTTATAGCAGCTACTCGAGGACCTAGTCTCCTACCTCCAAGAAAATAGTCCGTGGCATCATTAGTTTTTCGGTAAGCAACGAAGCCTATAAAAAGAACAACACTGATGTAGAGAAAAAAGGCAAATGTGGTTAGATAAGTCGGTGATGTCAAAGTGGGTTCCGATTTATATTTCTAGACAATAAGCTTAAAGAAATGGTAACAAAATGTCAGTTGAATTCTTTTCTCGGATAAATCAATTAACTTGTATTAAAGTTTTTATTTTAGGTATTAAGTATCTCAATTCAGAGGGCGGGTTATCAGCGTCAAAAATCGGAGACGTAAAACTATCTGTCATGTAAACAAGTTTCAATCTTGCCATCGCAGCGCCATCATATCGATACTTTTTACTTGGGATTGATAACTGATGGAGCAAAACTGGATTCAAAGAAGACAAACTGCTTCGTATTTTCATATCGTCATTCAAACGAATCTTCGATGATTTGATCAGAGTCTCGTTCTCAAAAAGTTGTAGTGTTAAATCCTCATATATAAAGGTTTTTTTTACTGCTAAATCAACTTCCTGATAATAGATTTGGATTAATTTCTCTGGAGAAGAAAATCCAGACATACAAATCAAGAGCAAAATCGGGAGGCATGAACCACGAAGTGCACTAAAAACTTTTGTCATGTTCAGCCTTTTGAATTAAAGAAGTATCGTAACCCACTGAACTGACCTTCCTTATCATTTCTTCGTAAAGCTCAGCGGATATTTCTGGTGTGCGAGCCATTAACCAAACATAATCTTTTCTATTTCGACCGATAATCGTAGCCGAGTAATCCTCATTTAAATATATAACTCTAAAATCCGCTTTGAATGGCCAGATAAATTGCATTCCCCAGACAGCGTTTGTCTCTTGATTTAAAACAAATCCTGTCGGGTTATAACTCTTAAATTCCCTGGTGTCGACGTCAAAAAATTCAAACTTAGTGTCAATAGATCCGTCCGGGTTTAATGAATATGTTTCTGTCGGGCTTAAGACACCTTTCTCGAAAAAGGTTGGAATGTTTGCAATAACAAACCACTTACCCATGTACCTATTGAGATCTACATAGGAAACCGTTTGCATAGATTTAGTCGCACTACAGGAACTTAGCGTTAGAAATAAGAATGGTATTAGCAATAATCGCAAATTTTTCATAGGAGCCCTAAATTTAAATTGTAGTTCGTTTATAGATTAGTTTTCCAAATAGCTTAAGCCTTGTTTCTAATTCAATCCACCTTCCGTCAGAATCATATTTTAAGGAGATCGAACTTTTTGGCAGCTCTATTGTGGTCGATTGAGAAACGCCACTGCTGTCATTATCGATACTGACCACAACAGGTATGTTTTTGCCTGTCTCGACATTTAATAAATTATCGCTTTGAAGAAGGGTCGGTGCCCAATATGCAAAACTCCTGACACATCCCTCATAACGCATTTCTTCATTTTCATAATCGACAACAAACTGATCCCCAACTCTCGTGCCATTTACGACGATAGATTTTGAATTTCTATTGGTTGCGCTTGAAAATCTTTGAAGACAGCCGTTTTCCCATAACTCCTCTGCCTTATGTTCGTAGGAAATTTCCTTGAATAAAAAGGCTTTAAAGGTCATATTTGCATCAGAAATGACTTGAATCTGTCCACCAACTTTTTTTAAATGGAAGTTGTGAAATCCGATATTCCTGCTCCCCAAAAACACATCGAAATAGAAAGTTTTGTCATCTATGTTATCAATATTAAGCGCTAATTCTTCAAATGATTCAGAATCCACGAACGTTGGACCTATGAGGCCAAATGTTAAAGCCATACAGTGACACCAGTTCCTCATGGATTTCATGATTTATAACCCTTTTTATGCATTTTTTCTGCGGTCTTAGCCTTTGCTATTTCACTTTTTTTTAGGAGCACGTAGGTTGATCCAACACCTCCGTCTTTCCGATGCGCGCTGTGAAAGGCAAGAACATTCTTGTATTGCCTCAACCAATGATTAACACAACTTTTCAATTTTGCTGGTTGCGATCTACCCTCTCCTTTTCCATGAGTGACTATTGCACATCTAATATTGTGATTTTCGCAATCTTTTAAAAATTTCCACAGAGCGCTTCTTGCCTGCTCAACAGTGTGTCGATGCAAATCCAATTGTGATTGAATTTCATATTTACCGAGACGTAAATTTTTATAGACACCATGTTGGACACCAGGTCTTTTGAAATCTAAGTAGGCATGCGGTTCAATAAAGGAAATGGCACTTTCCAGGTCAAAACTCACAAAGCTCTTTTTCTTCTCACCCTCTGCAAGCTCTCTTCTTAAGATAGTCCCAGGCGTTAGCTCTTTTGTTTTTGATGACCGAAAAATATTATTTCCTTTTAATGGCATTACATCAGCACCAATCATCGCCGAAAATGAATCAGACTCACTTTTATCAGATCCAGTCATCTTAATACCTCACCAGTTTTTCACTTTTGACAATAATTAATGTGAAAAGTTACGAAATTAATCTATCAAAACAAAACTCTCACCTATAGAATTCGGCATCAACTAAAAATTAGATTAAATATTGTTATTTTGGCAATTTGGTAAGAAATGAGAATCCAAAACGTTAAATAAATAACAGGAATCATTCCAAATGGAATTTAGTTATCTTCAATGGTTTTTTTTCGCTGTGATTTTTATTTGGAGTGGCTTTGTAAGATCAGGATTTGGATTTGGTGGGGCTCTGTTTACTTTACCATTTCTTCTCTTGGTCCATGATGATCCCCTATTTTTTTTACCTATTATTGGCTTACACCTGCTCTTCTTTGCTCCTTTAACTTTGATTCAAAATTCAAACAAAAAATTAACATCAACAATCGGTTCATCTGAAGTTAGAGTCAATTGGGCGTTTCTTAAATTTGCACTCAGTGTAATGATCATCCCAAAAATTATTGGGGTAATTGGACTGATAAGCCTTCCTCAAGACATAATCAATACACTTATTTTCATGTTGATCTTGATTTACTCAATCACATATATAATTAAAAAACCATTTCAAAGTAGCTCCAATGTCAGTGACATAATACTTCTAATTCTCGGTGGGTATGTAAGCGGAAATTCTCTTATTGGAGGACCTATGATCGTGGCAGCGGCCTTGAGAAGAATACCGCCTTTTGAATTTAGGCAAACACTTTTTGTGCTCTGGATTTTTCTGGTAATGGTAAAAATGACTGCCTTTGTTATCGCAAATGTTCCAATTTTTTATGACGCTGCAGTCTTATTGCTTCCATTTGCTTGGCTAGGTCATATTTCAGGAAATCGACTCCACAGGTATATCCTTTCAAAAGACATTTCCTCAATACAACAAACTATTGGATTAGCATTATTAGTTTCAGCAATTATCGGTCTGATTAAAATTTATTTGTAGACGCTTAAACTACTCCTCTGACCCTATGCGAAATACTCAACAGGCATTTCCATTAAACTATTAGATCCAGCAGATATTGATTTTGCATGCATATCGGCTCGAGGCAATATTTTGTCGAAGAAAAATTGCGAAGTATGTAATTTATTTTTGGTAAAGTCTGCGGCAAAGTCTTTTTTTTCTGAGGCACCAAGTGAAACTCTTACCATTTTCAGGAACATGTATGCCATGTACAAGTAGCCAGAAAACATTAAAAAATCTACAGATGCTCCACCTGCTTCATCTCGATTTTTTTTGGTGGCATAACCAACTTTATACGCCAAATATCTCCACTTCATGGCAAGTCTTAAAACATTGAGAGAATTATAAAAAAGATCTTTATTACCTTTTCGTATTGCGGCTAATAACGTTTGTCTTGAAAATTTAGTGATTTCTTTTGAAAATATTTTCAGTTGCGTAAACTTGTCTAACAACACCTTCCTGCCGATAAGATCTAGCGCTTGAATCCCTGTAGTCCCCTCGTATAAAGTGGCAATTTTACTATCTCGAAATATCTGCTCCATTCCCCATTCTTTGATATATCCATGGCCTCCATAGACTTGAATACCAAGATTTGCAGCTTCAACTCCAAGTTCAGTGATAAAACCTTTCAAGATTGGCGTGCAAAAACCTAATTTTTGCTCAGCACTCTTCCTATCTTCGGTTGATTTCCCATTCCTATACAAATCAGCATACTGACTGGCATGCGTAATCATTGCTCGGCCGCCCTCAGCTATAACCCTCTGCGTGAGAAGCATTCTCCTGACATCAGGATGCTCAATAATTGCATCCGCAGGACCACTAGGATTTTTGAACCCAGACAGAGAACGCATCGCAAGCCTCTCAATCGCGTACGCCGAAGCGCCCTGATATGATCGTTCCGCGGCTGCCACGCCTTGACTTGCTGTACCGATTCGAGCGACGTTCATATAGGTAAACATGGCACTTAAGCCATCATGAGGTTCTCCTATCAGAAACGCTTTTGCATTATCAAAATTGAGTAGGGCGGTACTGTTGCCATGTATGCCCATTTTTTTTTCAATCGCACCACAATACACACCATTTCTGTCACCAACTTTTCCTTCAGCGTTAGTAAGAAATTTTGGAATAATAAATAAAGATAAGCCCTTTGTGCCTGCCGGTGCATCTGGCAGCTTGGCTAGAACAATATGAATTATGTTCTCGGTTAGGTCATGCTCACCGGCACTGATAAATATTTTAGTGCCATTAACTGAGAAGCTCCCGTCGTCATTTGGCTTTGCATTTGTTTTCATTTGACCAAGATCTGTACCACAATGAGGTTCCGTTAGACACATAGTGCCGCTCCACTTGCCATCGATAAGTTTTGGCAAATAGTCTTTCTTTTGTTGTTCCGTTCCATGACTCTCCAAAGTTGCAACTGCGCCTTCACTCAAACCAGGATACATCGCCCACGCCCAATTGGCCGTAGTTAACATCTCGTTGACTGCAAGACTAACTGACGAAGGCAATCCTTGACCACCGAGGTCAGGGTCACCAGTCAGAGAAGTCCATCCTCCCTCTATAAACTTTGTGTATGCTTCCTTAAATCCTGATGGCGTAGTAACCACTCCATCTTTCAAGCTACATCCTTCTTCGTCGCCTGACTGATATAAGGGCGCCAGTTCATTTTCTGAGAATTTAGCTGCCTCCTCAAGAATCGCCTCTAAAATATCAACTGAAAAGTCATCTGCACAATCAAGACTTTTGTAATTAGCTTCCATATCAAAGACATGTTTAAAAAGGAATTTATAATCTTCTACTGGCACGCGAAACTTGGGCATAGTTCAAAATCTCTCACTGTAGGGTAGTTATTTGACATATCAATCTGAACGTTGCGAATTTACATATAATTGAAGACTATGTCAGTAGCATCGAAGACATCCACTTTTGTCATTTAAGTCAATAGGGTAGAATTATTATTTTATAGAGAACTTATATTGAATTTAACAGATTCTGGAACACTCGTAAGACTTGCATATCAGGGCTTCAAAGCTCTCGAGGTTGATGCAGATCTAATTTTAAAAAAAGCGGGTTTTGATAAATCGAAATTATATGAAACCAATCTGAGGACACCTTTTTCTGCGCAACCAATTTTTTGGAAATATGCGGTGGAAATATCTAGAGATCCAGCAATTGGATTACATCTTGGTGAAAAAATGCCAATCTACAAAGGCCAAATATTAGAGTATCTAATTTTAAGTAGCGCAAGTTTTGAAGATGGCCTCGAGAGAGTTTTAAAGTATCAACGCCTTATTAGTGATGCATTACATGCGTCATTTATAAGATCGCCAAAGCCACATTTAGTGAGCTATTTCACAGATTTTAGTAATGCCACATCACATCTTGCGGAAGCGATGGTCGTAGGCTTAGTAAGATCTTTAAATTCAGTGACAGATGAGAAATTTAACGTAACTAAAATTGTTTTCAATCACAAACCAAATACGCGTAAACAAGAATATGAGCGTATCTTCGGTTGCCCAATTGAATTTGATGCTAAAAGTTTCAAATTATACTTTGATGAGTCGGTACTCAGTCATAAATCTATCTTCGCTGAACCCACCCTACTGAAACTGCATATAGAAACTGCTGATAAAACAATTGAGTTGTTGAACAAAAATAATTTTGTTAGACAGATAAGATCCAGCATGGCAAGTCTCCTTGAGACAAACTCTGTGACTTTGGAATCTGTGGCTGCTAACAATGGCATGACTGCGAGACAGCTCAGGCATAAACTGAAGCTAGAGGAAACAAATTTTCAAAATGTTTTAAATGATTTAAAGCATGAACTCGCAACAAAACTCTTGACTAATACCAGCGAAAGTATAAGTGAAATTGTTTATCTTACAGGATTTAGTGAACCCAGCACCTTTTATCGAGCATTTCAAAGATGGGAAAAAATGACTCCTTTGCAATACCGAAATCTGAACAGATCTAATGCTGTATAGACAGATGTATATTAAACCTAGAACTAATTAACCTAAAATTCGAGTATAAAGAATATGAGTATTCCAACCCATTCGTCATTTAAATTTCTGAGAGAGAGGTGCATTGAAAGTTTGAACTTGGAATATCAAGAATTTGAGCATTCAGTAACCGGGGCGATTCATATTCATTTATCATCTCAAAATACAGAAAATGTATTTTTGGTCGCTTTTAGAACCGTTCCAGAGGATTCAACGGGTGTTGCTCACATTTTGGAGCACACGGTACTTTGTGGTAGCAAAAATTTTCCAGTCCGTGATCCATTTTTCACTATGTTGAAGAGATCGCTAAACACCTTTATGAATGCGTTTACGAGTTCTGATTGGACAGCCTACCCCTTTGCAAGTAAAAATAAAAAAGACTTCGATAATCTTTTGACAGTCTATCTAGATTCAGTATTTTTCCCAAATCTAAACGAACTTGATTTCGCTCAAGAAGGACACAGATTAGAATTTGAGAATCCAGAAGATAAACAATCAGGATTAGTCCATAAAGGGGTAGTTTTTAATGAAATGAAGGGAGCTATGAGCTCAATAAACTCGATTCTTTGGCAGACTTTGACGAAAAATCTTTTTTCAGAATCAACATATCATTTTAATAGCGGTGGCGATCCAGAGGAAATTCCAAAACTAACCTTTAAGCAATTTAAAAAATTCTATCTAAAGCATTACCACCCTAGCAATGCGACTTTTGTTACCTTTGGCGACATAGCGGCGGCCGATCACCAAGAGAAGTTCAACAATTATGCCCTAAGGCATTTTGACAAAGATAATCAACATATAGCTGTCGATAATGAGTCAAGGTTCTCCGTCCCAAAACGGATCCAGGAATTTTTTCCAGCTGGAGAAAATGAGCTTGAGAATAATTGTCATGTGGTGATGGCATGGTTGTTAAATCCCTCCTCAGACGTTAAAGCCAACATAAGGAACCGTTTAATCTCAAGCATTCTGCTTGATAATAGTGGTTCTCCTCTTCTCAATGCCCTTGAAACGACGCCGTTGGCGAAAGCACCATCGCCGTTGTGTGGGCTCGAGGACTCTATGAAAGAGATGTGCTTTGTTTGCGGTGTGGAAGGAACCGAACTTAAACATACTGAAAAAATAGAGAATCTCATACTCACCACGCTTAAAAAAATCACCAAAGAGGGTCTAGATAAAAATCAGTTGATAGCAAGCTTGAATCAACTTGAACTATCACAGAGAGAAATAACTGGATCGAGTTATCCCTACGGTCTTCAGTTAATATTATCCTGTCTGCCAGGCGTCATTCATCGTGGGGATCCGGTGAGTTTATTAGATATCGACGATATATTGGCAGAGCTCAGGATCGAAGTTGAAGACCCGGAATTCTTGAAGAAATCTATAAATGAACTATTTTTACATAATAATCATCGACTAACTCTGACTCTTCAACCTGATTCGTCAATTGCTGAGAGAAAGATTGAAGCTGAAAAAGAAGGTCTTATCGCAATCAGAAAAGATATCTCAGATCATGAAATTCAGCGAATTATAACTATGGCGAAAGATTTAAAAGCAAGACAAAATCTAGATGAGGATATTTCTATTCTCCCCAAAATCGAAATATCTGATATACCTAAAGATTTTTTTTTCAAAACAAAGAACTGTCAGGTCGAGGGGCCTGTGCCCATTATTGCTTATGATGCTGCAACAAATGGTGTGGTCTATCAAAATGCTGTAATACCGGCACCAAACTTAACAGACGAAGAAATAAAATTACTTCCTCTCTACACCGCTTGTGTTACAGAAGTTGGTGTTGGAGATATGAATTATGAGGAAGCACAGCTTTGGCAATCAAATACAGTTGGATCTTTCACAGCATCGATGCTCGTGAAGCCATCACTTTGTGATCCAAATCACTTAATTGGCAACTTAATATTTTCGACTAAAGGGCTCAAACGAAATCAAGAAAAAATTAATGAGTTAATTAATAAAACACTAGATTCAGTAAAGTTTTCAGAGCTATCAAGACTTGAAGAGCTTATGAACCAAATTAAGACTTCGAAACAGTCAGGAATAATTGGTAGTGGTCATTTAATGGCAATGTCTTCTGCCGCGAAATCTTGCTCCCTCTTGGCCCAGCTAAAAGAAACGTGGTCTGGAATCGAAAGTCTCTCCATCATAAAAAACATTATGAATAGTCCCTCAAAACATAAGTACTCAGAACTTAGCAACAAATTGAGTTTGATCCATTCAAAATTTAAAGACCAGGCTCGCAATATTCTTTTGATAAGCGAACAAAAGGATTTAGGCAACTTCATCAAAACCATTCAATCTAATAATGTTGGGAGCCACGAAAGCAATAAGAATGATGGTATTTTAAATCTTGAGAAGAAGTCGTCGGAACAAAATATGTGTTATACGACAAATACACAGGTTAACTTCTGCTCCAGAGCATACTCAACCGTTGCCTCGGGACATCCAGATTCCGCGTCCTTGGCAGTTTTGGGAGGAATATTAAGAAACGGATATCTGCATCAAGCGATAAGGGAGAAAGGTGGAGCCTATGGCGGAGGTGCGTCGCAAGATATCGATTCAGGTGCGTTCAGATTTTTCTCGTATCGAGACCCGAGAATAAAAGAAACACTCAATGATTTCGATAACTCAATAGATTGGATTAAAACGCGGACACCTACTAAATCGATGATAGAAGAGTCAGTATTAGGAGTAATCTCCTCACTGGATAAGCCAAACTCGCCTTCTGGAGAGGCAAAACAAGCATTTTTTGCAGAGTTAAACGGCAGAAACAAACAAACCATTAAAGAGTTTAGAGATCGAACACTCAATGTAAAAGATGCCGACATCACCAGAGTAGCTAACAAGTATTTAGTTCCCGAGAACTGCAATACTGCCGTCATTACTAATGAAAACGGAGCATCTACTTTAAATTTTGAAAGCTCTGTGAAAATTTAGCAACTATGACAAATTTTCAGCAAGATACGCTTTTTAAAAAACCGCAAAAGCACGTTTCTAAATTCTCATTCAACCAGAAAACGGTAGATGCATTCCCAGACATGATTCAGCGTTCCGTCCCCGGCTACTCGACGATAATACGCGAATGTGGATTTATTGCGAGTCAAATCGTCCAGCCGGATACTAATATTTATGACCTTGGATGCTCTTTGGGCGAGTCAACAATCTCGGTTCTTAATTTAAATCAAAGCATAAGTCTAAAAATATATGCAATTGATAATTCAAAATCTATGATAACTACATTAAGTGAAAGACTAACTCCTTCAAATAAGAGAAGAGTCGTACTCATAAATGATGATGTTATGAACTGCACGATTCACAACGCATCGATGGTTATTCTAAATTTCACATTACAGTTTATTCCTCTATGTAAAAGAGAGAAGCTATTGGAAAATATTTTTGATGGACTGAATCCTGGCGGCTGCTTACTTTTATCAGAAAAAATTAAACTCCCAAATAAAAAAAATAATGATCTATTTATCGACTTGCATCATCAATTCAAAAGATGGAAGGGCTATAGTGATCTAGAGATCAGTCAGAAAAGAGATTCAATTGAAGATGTTTTGATACCAGAACCTGAAGAGATGCACCTGCAGAGAATGAGATCCAGAGGTTTTGTCTCAATATCTAAATGGTTCCAATATCTTAATTTCTGTTCATTTACAGCAGTAAAACCATTTATGAACTAATTCTTATAGCCCACTTTATAATTGACTTTACTCGAGAAGTGTATGGTGGTCTCATTAGCCAGGCTGGGAAGAATTTATCTTTCAATAGACTTCGCTCATGAGAGAAGGCGTCAAAGCCCCAAGCGCCGCCACACTTTCCAATTCCACTATTATTTGCACCACCAAATGGAAGATTATGATGCAAAAAGTGCACAGCACATTGGTTAATGCATGCGTCGCCTGAACTCGTTGATTTAATAATATTGTTCATGACAGCAGATTCAGACCCAAAAAGGTATAAAGCAAGGGGTTTTGGTTTACTGTTAATTAATGATATCGCCTCACTGATATCTTCAAACTGCACAATGGGTAACAATGGACCAAAAATTTCATTATTCATGATTGCTGAATCTGGTTTTATATTTTTTATTACTGTCGGAGAAATATATTTATCTGCTTCATCAGTAACACCTCCAATAACAATATCAGCTCCATCTTTAATTGATTCATTTAATAAGCTATTAACCCTGACATAATGCGCGTTAGTTACTAAACGACCATAATCATCATTATTGATCATCTGATCATCTTCCCCAAATTGCTTTTTGATAGATGTTTTTATCTGTTTCAGAAATTCATCTGACACAGAGTTTTGGACTAATAAATAATCTGGAGCGATGCAAGTTTGGCCATTATTTAAAAATTTACTAAATACAATTGCATCAGCCGCTTTTTCTAAGTCTGCACTTTCATGAATTACAACAGGACTTTTCCCACCAAGCTCTAAAGTGACAGACGATAAATTTTTGGCGGCTGCAGACATCACATGTTTCCCAATTTCCGGACTACCTGTGAAAAAGATATGATCAAAAGGCATATTGGTTAAATGCTCTGCCACACTTGAATCTCCCTGGAATATACTGACATGCTTGGATTCAAACGAGTCCGAAACTATTTTTTCAATTACTCTGGACATGTTTGGAGAATGTTCAGACGGTTTTATGATTACAGTATTTCCCGCAGCGATAGCTGAAATCATCGGATTAAATGTAAGATTAAAAGCGTAATTCCAGGGAGAAATAATTAGAGTTACCCCTTTGGGTTCTTTAATAATCTGTGATGAGGTACCAAAGAGCAAAAGCGTTGGCAGAACCTTCTTAGGTTTCATCCATTTCTTTAGATTTTTTCTAACTATTGCTAATTCACTCAAAACCACCATGATTTCAGTCATGTCTACTTCAGTTTTCGGTCGACAAAAATCTTTAGCTGCCGCCTCATACATCTCATCAAATGATGCTCTGAAAACCTCTTCAAACCGGTTAAGTATTTGCAGCCGTTCTTTATATTCTGATTTTCTTAATTGTTCGGAGAACTGTTTTTGAGAGACAAATGTCTCTCCTATTTGATCTCTTAAACTGTTATCAAGAATTTGCATCTGTATTCACCCTCTTTATAATTTTTTAATAGTGTGGTGGGATTTCATTTTGGTCTAATGACTGATTTTTATTGTCAGCATGCTCTAAATTTTCTAGTCGATGGAGTAAATTTTTTTGCATGTTTTGAAGAATTTTCATCTCTGACTTTTGATGCAAGATTTCGTCACTTAATTCCTGATTAGCAGCTTCCAGAAAGCATATTTTTTCTTCCAAACTTTGAACTGCACTCTCATTCATGTTTATACCCATCCAAATCTTTGATCTCCCAATACTAAATAATAAACCGCGAGTACACAAACTAATATCGATCCTGAGAATTTTGTCTTATTATTTGGAAGTAACAATTATTCTCCATAAGGAAGTTCGGTGAAATTTTCAGGCATTGACTACGAGTGTTTATTCGATTGGATGAAAAAAAATAACTATGTCAATTGGCAAACAAAACTAGAAAAAAAAATAACCGAAAACTTGAGTACAAAAAGATGGGGCGACTTGCCATATTGGCAATCATCTTTTGAGAAATTGCCAGAGCTTCAAACGAACACGTATAAAATTGAATCAGTAATTTCAATCGGCCATCCAAAAGAAATTAATCTCAGTGATTCTGAGATCTTAAGATCATGCCTTAAAAATTTGCATCCATGGAGAAAGGGTCCATTTTCTCTATTTGGAATCGATATCGATAGTGAATGGAAAGCAAATTTGAAGTGGGATCGTTTATTACCA
>CACLAG010000022.1:0-25984 GCA_902604945.1 uncultured SAR92 cluster bacterium
GGTCTTGGCTTTGGTTGATCAATTAAAAGATGCGCAACAAAACTCTGATGTTAAATGTGTTGTTTTAACTGGAGCTGGCAAGGGCTTCTGTGCTGGCGGAGATGTAAAGGCAATGGGAGCCGGACCGGGTGAAAGTCCACCTACAATAGACGAATCAATAAATAGACAGCGCCTGCAACAAAGAGCAATCTCAGGCGTTCTATATAGTATGACAAAACCAACTATAGCTTCCCTTCCTGGGGCAGCTGCCGGAGCTGGTTTGTCGATGGCCCTCGCTTGTGATCTTCGCATCATGGCTTCTAGTGCAATTATGACGACTGCGTTTGCAAAAGTTGGTTTCGCAGGCGATTACGGAGGAACTTTCTTTATGACTCAACTGGTTGGTACCGCGAAGGCAAGGGAGCTCTATTTCCTATCCAGCCGCATTAGTTCTGATGAGGCTTTAAAGTTAGGACTTACAAATTGGGTCGTTGAGCCAGATGAGCTCTTTGCAAAAACAAAAGAGATAGCAAACGAATTAGCTAGCGGTCCGCCGATTGCAATGCAATATATGAAAGAGAATTTGAATAGAGCAATTTCGTCCGGAGACGTAGGCGATTGTTTGGATTTAGAGGCCACGCATCATATTCATTGTGCAAAAACAGAGGACCATAAGAACGCGGTACAAGCCTTTATAAACAAAACAAAGCCTGTATTTAGTGGCCGTTAAATATAAGTCATAAATCTTTTTAAGGGTGTAATTTTGTTTAAGAGTTTTATAAATCTTATTTATGTGTTCTGGCAGAAATATTTTCCAGATTCTTTTTCTCGGTCGTCAGATCGTGATCAAACCTTTAACAGAAAACGGAAATTACCTGTCAAAACAAAGTTATTGTTTGCGTTGGGAGCCGGCACAGAGGGTATGGTAACCGCCGCCGGTATAACAACAGTGTTATTTTATAATCAGGTGCTTGGCGTCTCGCCAGGACTTTGTGGATTAGCAATGGCTATTTCCATAATCTCTGATGCAATTACAGATCCCTTGGTTGGAACCTTATCTGACAAAATTAATACGTTGGTTGGTCGTCGTCACCCATTTATGTTCTTGTCAGCCCTTCCTTTGGGAATAGGCCTCTATTTTTTATATGCTCCCCTCAATGGATTAAGTGAGATCGGATATTTCATCTGGTTAGTTGTATTTTTAATCATTACAAAATTTGGATTGACGCTATATATCGTTCCTCATGATGGTCTTGGTGCTGAATTGACCGACGATTACGATGAAAGATCCTCCCTCTTTGGTTATAACGAAGTTGGCACAATGCTATATCCAAGTATTCTAGCTCTCATAGTTTACGTGGTGATATTTCCATCGGGTGGTGAGTTTGAGAACGGTATGTTAAATGGAGCTAGGTACATCATTCTCGCCATTACAGCATCCCTAGTTGCTGCATCTTGTGCAGTAATTTGCTCGATTGGAACGTTAGATCAAATACCTTATTTACACAAAGTGGATGTATCTAAGAAATTTGATGGGAAGAATTTTTTTACCGAGTTGCGGCTATTATTAACGAATCAGTCCTATTTGGCCATTTGTTTTTGGATGTTTTTTATGTACGTGGGCCTTGGAATTATTGGCATTGTAGGTACCTATGCCTATATCTATGTATATGGATTAGCAACTGAAGAGATGCTTTGGGCCGGACTGGCAAAACTGCCAGGTATTTTTATCTGCATGCCCCTTTTAGCGTTTGTTACAAAAAAGCTTAAGCTTGGCAAGAAGGCCATTATGGGAATTGGGACAGTTATCCCTGCAATTCTGGTTGCCTCCCCTCATTTACTTAAGTATTTTGGTTATTTCCCAGATAATGATTCCTCTATCCTAGTCGCAAGTTTATTCATACCTGTACTTTTAGCATTCTGTGTTTTCCCTCTGGCGATGATTGTTATGAATTCTGCACTGGTTGATGTCGCGGATGAACATGAACTAAAAACAGGATATCGATCAGAGGGTGTTATTTTCTCTGTAAAAAGTTTTGCGCAAAAAGCAACTCAGAGTGTTGGCAGCCTAGTAGCAGGATTTGGACTAGAGATCATTAAATTTCCTGATAAGGCTGAGATAGGTAATCTACCTCAGGAAGCGCTTGATGGATTATTAATTATGAATGGGCATCTTTATCTGATCTGTTGGGTTTCTGCAGCCGCAGTAGTATATTTCTTTTTTTCAATTACTAGAGAGAGTCAAGAGGTTACCTTGACAAAGCTTGGGGAGAAAAGAGCACAGAGGCAAGTTTAGAATGGTATTCCAATCCCTAGATGATGCGAGAAATTATGTTTTATCTAATGATGAAGACTACTTTATTAAAGATGAATTAATTCGAGGAGTATCTTTTACAGTCTTCAAAAATGGTCCTAAGCTTGTCCCTGATATCCTGAATATGTGCCTTAATCACAAAGAAAAAGATTTTTTAGTTTTCGATGAAGAGCGATACTCCTTTGGTGAATTTCACGAATTAACTTGTCAGATTGCGTATTTACTCATTGATGAATACAACATTAGACCTGGAGACAGAGTTGCAATTCTGATGAAAAATTCCCCAGAATTTCCACTTATATTTATGGCTCTGGCGTCAATTGGTGCAGTCGCAGTTTGTTTAAATAGTTGGTGGACGGCGGCAGAGCTTGAATATGGATTTATGGATTCCGAGCCAAAGCTTGTATTCACTGATGAGCAAAGACTGGAAAAGATAAGAGGGTTCTTACCTAAGTTGGGTTTAAAAACTGTTCTGTGCCGACATCGAGATTCGAGTAAGTCAGATGAATTTTGGAGCGCGGTTTTAGCAATCGAACAAAACCAACTACCTAAAATTGATATTGATCAAGACAGTGATTTTGCTGTTATGTATACATCTGGATCAACTGGGCATCCAAAGGGAGTCGTTATGACTCATCGAGGTGCGATATCTACTTTAATGTCATGGCATTTTGGTCTTAGAGTGCTCGATGCAATGGGACTTGGTCCTGTTCCTTACACCGATAAAAATGGTAAACCTTTCCAACCCTGTCAGTTAGTTTCTGTTCCTTTTTTTCATGTCTCAGGCACACATGGGGGCGTGCTTCTTGCTCTTTGGAGTGGCACAAAGTTAGTTATCATGAAAAAGTGGGATCCACCAGAGGCCGTAAGGCTTATGGAATCAGAAAAAGTCAGTCGGTTTGGAGGCGTGCCGACAATGGCGGCGGAAATTATTGAGGAGGCTAAAAAAGTTGGTGCAAAGCTCGACTCAATCCGACTGATTGACACTGGGGGAGCCAATAGACCCGCTGATCAGGCAAAGGAAATGGCAGACTTTATTCCTCATGTATTGACAGGTACTAGTTATGGTATGACTGAGACCAACGCGCTAGGGATCGCAATTCGAGGGAAGGAGTACCTGGAAAATCCTAAGGTTACAGGAAGATTAATAGCACCACTGGCAGAAATGAGAATTGTCGATGAATTCGATGTTGATGTTGCGGTCGGAGAAGTTGGCGAGTTGGTGCTAAAAAGCGCGGCGAACATGCGTTGTTACTTAAATAAAGATATTGAGACATCTGAAGTTCTCAAAAATGGATGGCTTTATACCGGTGATCTTGCAAAGATTGACGAAAATCAATTGATTACGCTGGTTGATAGGAAAAAGAATATCATTATTAGAGGCGGTGAGAATATATCAGCTCAAGAAGTTCAAACTGCGATACTTGAACATCCTGATGTTGTGGAGGCTGCTGTATTCTCTGTGCCAAATGAACGCTTAGGTGAGATTGTTGGTGCTTGTGTTTATTGCAAAAAAACCTCACATGAAAACGAGAGTTCTTTGCAAGATTTCCTGAAAAGTTCGTTAGCTGCATATAAAATACCGGAACATATTTGGATTAAGAATAAACCGTTACCCCGAGTTGCGTCAGAGAAAATTGATGTGGAGGCTCTCAAGAAGGAGTACAGCTAAAGATGAATGTTCCAAATAATAAAATGCAAAACGTTCAGGGATTTGAAATCCCAAAAGTAGAGGCGTGGATAGGACAAAACGTATTGTATCTAAAACCGCCTTTTAACTGGAAAAAGTTAGAGGGTGGGCATTCTAATTTAACTTATATGTTAAGTGATTCAGAGGGAGTGAGTGCAGTAATCAGAAGGCCCCCTTTAGGAAAATTGCTTCCCAAAGCACACGATATGTCTCGTGAGTGGGCATTAATTTCAAATTTGGCACCGACAGGATTTCCCGTTCCTAAACCCCTAGGGTTTTGTGATGATTTAGATGTTACTGGCGCTTTATTTTATGTTATGGGGTTTTCCGAGGGAAAGCCGCTTCACAGTAAGAAAGAGGCATCTGACTCAATAAAACTGGAAGACAGAGTAATCCTTGCTCACTCTTTTATCGACACTTTAGCCTCGCTCCATAGTTTGGATCCTGACGCAATTGGTCTAGGGGAATTGGGTCGAAAGGAAGATTACATTGGTCGGCAAGTGAAAACATGGTATCGATCTTGGATGGCTTCGATTGAGCCTGCCAATTATGACGACCGAAGAGCCCATGATCTTCAAGAGTATTTTATTTCCTCAAAACCTGAGCAGCAAACAGCGAGTGTCGTGCATGGTGATTACGGGTTTCATAATTGCTTAATTGGCGCGGATGCGAAAGTCTCTGCTGTGGTCGATTGGGAAATATCGTCATTAGGTGACCCGCTTGCTGACCTCGCATATACACTTAAGAGCTGGCCTGAAGAACCTGATGATGCCTCAAGCCAACTAGATCTTCCATCATCATGCGAAGGCTTGCCAGTTAGAAAAGAACTGGTAGATAGATACCAAAAGTTAACAAAACTGAATGTCGATGAGCTAGATTTTTATTTTGGATTTAATCATTGGAAGTCGGCTGCAATTATTCATGGTGTTTACGCCCGTTACCGAGCGGGCCAAAAAAGTACAGATGGAATAGATTTAGATGAAATTAAAGGCCGGATAGATGCATCATTGTCAGCGGCCGATTTTTGTATTAAGAGATACAAAGAGCGGTAGATGAAAGTCTTCAATTTTGGCTCTATGAATATTGATCATGTTTATTCCATGGATAAGTTTGTTGCGCCAGGAGAGACATTGCCGAGCAATTCTTATTCAAGATTTGCTGGAGGTAAGGGATTAAATCAATCAATTGCGCTCGCGAGAGCGGGTATGCCAGTCTCACATCTGGGTTCAATAGGAGCGGATGGCGTCTTCCTCAAGGAACTTCTTGATACAAATAATGTGGATACCAGCTATATCAACACTCTTGATTCAGCGACTGGCCATGCAATTATTCAGGTCGATTCAAATGGTGAAAACTGCATAATTCTTCATGGTGGCGCAAATTTAAAAAATAATGAAAATGAAATATGCAAACTTTTGGAGGTAGCTGAAAAGAATGATGTGTTCTTAACTCAGAATGAGACAAATGGGGTATGCAATTTGTTAAATAAAGCCTCAGATTTGGGTTTGACTACTGTATTTAATCCAGCACCGATGACGACCGATGTCCTCTCTTATCCATTAGATAAAGTTGACTATCTAATATTGAATTATTCAGAGGCCAAAATGCTCTCGGATGAGACAAATGTGGATGAAATCATAAATCAATTGGGGAGAAAATATCCATTGTCGACAGTGGTGTTAACATTGGGAGCAAGCGGAGTTGTATACAAAAATGCCAGTATGCATCTGCATGTAGACGCAATAAAAACTGATGTTGTCGACTCAACTGCAGCTGGCGATACATTTATAGCATATTTTATTTCAGGTATTTGTAAGGAGTTGTCTGTCGAGGATGCTCTTAAATTTGCTTGTAAAGCATCATCAATTTGTATCACTCGTCATGGAGCAGCAGTATCCATTCCGGCTTTAGGTGAAATTTAATTTCAAGGAGAGAATAGGATGACCTATAACTATGAAAATCAATCGATTGTAAGTCTTTGGATGAAAAGCTCCGCGATTTTATTATTTGCATCAATTTTTTTGATTTCTGGTTGCGCAGACAATAACCCACAGAGACCAAATGTTATTCTAATAATGGCAGATGATATGGGCTGGGCTCAAACAGGCTACTACGGTCATCCTATTCTTAAAACGCCTAATTTGGATGCAATGGCAGCTAATGGTCTTAGAATGGATCGATTTTATGCAGGTGCGCCGAGTTGCACGCCAACACGAGCTTCTGTTTTGACGGGGCGGACAAATGATCGAACCGGAGCATTTCGAGTCGGCAGTTACATCAATAAGCAAGAAAAAATGCTCTCTACTGCCTTCAGAGAATCTGGTTATCTGACAGCCCATTTTGGTAAATGGCACTTAAACATGGATAGTCCTGATTTAGAGCATCCGCTTCCAGCAGATGATCCTCACAATCCTGGAGAGTTAGGATTTGACTATTGGTTAAGTCACACGACTGGATTCGATAGGTCATTTGAATTAAGTAGAAATGGTGTCTCAGAAAAGTTTGAAGGAGATGGATCAGAAATTATTGTTCAAGAAGCATTGGACTTTATGAGTCAGGAAATAGACCAAGGTAAACCATTCTTTATTGTTATTTGGTACTCTGCACCTCATGGCCCTTGGGATGCGTCTGAAGAGGATATAGCGCCATTTTTGGGTAAGGTGGATAGAACTTCAGCTCATGGCCACGGCGAAATAGTAGCTATTGATCGATCCATCGGAAACTTAAGATCTGGATTAAGGGATCTTGGTATTTTTGAAGACACATTAGTTTGGTTTACGAGTGACAATGGAGGTTCACCAAATTTAGATGTGCGTGTTTGGCCATCTGAGGATCCATTAGGAGGTGCGGGTGGTCATGGAGTAGAGATGGAGTATCCATCAAACTGCAGCAATGAAATAGATTTCAATTTAACTAGCCATGAAGCCCGATTTCTTCATGGTTGTATAAGGGGATTAGATCCAGACAGCACAGGTCATTTGAGAGGGTTCAAGAAAGATTTTTATGAGGGTGGATTGCGTGTGCCGACCGTCATAGAGTGGCCAGCTGGAATTGAGCCTCGAGTGACAAATTTTCCATCAAGCACATATGATATGTTTCCGACTTTGATAGATGTGGCAGAGCTATCTTCAGATTCGATCAACTCTGTTCATGATGGCATTTCGATCGCTGAGATATTTGAACGAGAGCTCCCTCAAAGAGACAAACCTATTGGATTTCGAGCAAATGGGGGTTCGATGTGGTTGGATAATGATTGGAAGTTATTAAGAAATGTGAATTATGAGGGCAACAAGTTTGTAACAACAGATTATGAGCTCTACAACATTATCGGTGATCCGATGGAGACCAACGATCTCAGCGAAATGTATCCTGACCGTGTTGCAAAAATGAAACAACAGCAGAGAGCGTGGAGTTTGTCTGTTAGTAAAAGTGCTTTAGGGGCCGATTACCCGGAAAATCGAGTTCTGAATCACGGGAGGTCAAATCCTACAATGCGGATAGAGAAGGCGCGTGAAAAAAGGCTTGAAGAGTGGCGAGATGAGATAAGGCGATCCGAGGTAACTGTGCTACCTTAAATAATCTTGCATTATTTCTTAGGCCCTGATGAGCATGTTGTTGATAGCATCTTCTTGAGCAACTCGCTTTATAATTTTGCCCGAGGCACCTCGAGTCAAAGGTGTTGGGCTAACTGTTATTTTCTCGGGTATTTCGAAGATTGCCAATTTATCACTTAAAAAATCTGTTAATTCAGAGATATCTAAATCACTTTGAGCGTATACCGTCGCGCCGACGATCTCACCTAGTCTCTCGTTCGGCATGCTGTAAACACATGCTTCTGTTATTTTTGGGTATTCTAGAAGCGCATATTCTACTGAGCTACACGATATATTTTCGCCACCTCTAATTATTAAATCCTTTATTCTATCTAATATGTAGACAAAGCCGTCAGCTTCAATTTTTGCTATATCCCCTGTTTTAAACCAATCCCCATCAAAACAGTCTAAGGTATCACTGGACTGGTTCCAGTATCCTCTGAACATAGAAGTACCTTTTACTTGGAGTTCTCCTGTTTCACCAGGACTTAAAACTTCACCTCTATCTGAGACAATTCTCATCTCCAATACAGCAGAGCACTCTCCGCAACTGGAGGGTCTTTGAGCGTATGCATCGCTAAGTGCACTTGTTCCGATAGCATTTGTTTCGGTCATCCCCCAGCCAATTTGAGGCATTATCTGATCATTTAATTCATTGATTTCTCTCACTTGCTCTGGCGCTCTTGGGGCGCCACCACCACCAAGTACAAAGAGACTTGAGATATCATAATCGCCTGTTTTTAACGCATTAACTAAGTCACCTGTTATTGCAGGCGCCGCTATAAAACCTGAAATTCTCTCTTTTTCAATGAGATCAAGACCTTTAATTGCATCCCATTTATACATACAAACCATTTTGCGCTGAGCTCTAAATGAGGCCAGGAGCACTACATGCGACCCTGAAACGTGGAATAATGGAACCGCGAGAAGTAATGCCTCTTGAAATGGAAATTGTGGTTTCTCAAGCTGATATCGGTAGGCTCTGATCTCTATTTCAAGCTCCCAACTCATGAGCGCATGAATTATGTTTCTATGAGATGAAATAGCTCCTTTAGGAAATCCTGTAGTACCTGATGTGTAGATAATGGTCGCATCGTCGTCAGCGTTCATATTTATGATTGGCAACTGTGTATTTTGATGCCTGGATAGTAACGCTTTCCAACAATGTGAAGAAATATCTGTATTATCATCAGATCGCACTCTGATAACTTCTAATTTCTTTGGCCTCTCATGCACTTGCGATAGATTTAGTAATCTCTCATTATCAACAAATATAATTTTTGGTTCACAATCATTTAATGCAAAAGCTAAATCTTTTGGTCCCCAAAGTGCATTGAAAGAAACAGCAATTGCTCCAATAGAGGTGGCTGCAATAAAACTAATACTCCATTCTGGATAGTTTCGCATTGAAATGCCGACTCTATCACCTTTCTTTATATTGAATTCAGAGATCATTATGTTTGCGAGTCGCTTACTCAAGTTGAGGATCTCCGAGTAACTGTAGCGCTCATCTTCGTAGACGATAAAATCTAACTCACTTGAGTGAGAGTAATAAAGATCTCTCAGTGTGATTGGAGCATTCCTAAAAACTTTTACATGCCGACCATTTATTTGGGTGGAATTAAGCTCATATGTTTCATTCGAAGCACATAGTTTTTCTATTGCTTGTTTTCTAGTTATGGTAGCTTTGGAAGTATTAGAATTATTATTCATAGTTTTAGTAATATACCATTCAACTGATTAATTTCGCTAGACGGCATTATTGGATAATTGGAGTGATTAAAATGACAACTAAGTCTTTCTTTCCCCGAAATATTTATGCGCAACCAACTGTAAATTCCTCAAGAGTTTTTCTCTCTCCGCCACGCTACATTCAAGGTCCGGGGGTAATAAGAAATTGTGGACTCTACCTTCAATTGATTAATGCAAATAATGTCGCTGTACTGGCGTCAAAACGAGGCTTTTCAGCTGAGGCCTCTGATGTTTTAACTTCGCTCAGTAAAGAGGGAATTGCGCATTCAAAAGCTGAGTTTTTGGGTGAGTGTTCGAGAGAAGAAGTAGAGAGACATGCAAATAATTTAATGAGTTCAAAACTAGATTGCATTTTGGCGGTGGGAGGCGGAAAGCTCGTTGATGCTGGGAAATGCATCGCTCACAGACTAAATTGCCAAGTAGTAATTATTCCAACTCTAGCATCGAATGACGCTCCTTGCTCTTCCATATCAGTATTGTATACCTCTGATGGGGTTAAAGATCTTGTTGAATATTTTCCTCAAAATCCTGCATTTGTAATCGTAGATACCGAGGTCATCGTTAACGCAAGTGAACGTTATTTAGTCGCAGGGATGGGAGATGCTATGGCAACTTGGTATGAAGCTCGAGTATGCGAAGAAAATCCCGCTACTTCAAATTTGGTAGGATGCAGACCAACTCTCGCGGCTTCGGCTTTAAGTGAAAAATGTGCGCAGACACTCTTTGAACACGGAGTTTGTGCGGCAGAGAATGTTAGAAATAATAAAAATAGTGACAGTGTTGAGAGAGTCGTAGAGGCGAACACACTTCTGAGTGGTATCGGCTTTGAAAGTGGCGGCTTGGCCCTAGCCCACCCACTGGCGAATTCGTACACGGAAATAACACGACTTAATAAGAAGTATCTTCATGGCGAAATGGTTGCTATGGGTACTCTCGCTCAACTAGCGATGGAAAACTCTAAAGATCTTGAAAAAGTTACTAAATTCTTTATTGATGTAGGGCTCCCAGTAAACTTAAAGCAACTATCAATGTCTCCATTACAAAAATCTGAAATAGACATGGTTATAGAAACAGCTTTTAAAAATCCTCTTATAAAGAATATGAATTTTGAGGTATCTAAAGAATTGATATTAGATTCAATTAAAAAAGCAGATGAGGTGGGCACACATTTTGTCAGTAAATATGGCGATGAAGCTTATCGAAGACTGCATAGTTGATTCTTTAATATTTTGTTAAAGATAATCATAGGTATAAAAAATTAGTATAGGGGTGTTTGGTGATGATGGAATATCAAGAAATTTTGTACAGCACATCAGATGGAGTGGCAACTATCATAATCAATCGGCCGGACACTCTTAATGCGCTGACAAGTTTAACACAAGCGGAAATAAGACATGCTTTGCACAGCTCCGATATAACCAAAGAAGTCATCGGCACAGTAATCACAGGTGCAGGAAGAGGCTTTTGCTCAGGTGTTGATATGAAATCGCTCGGCAAAATGAGTGATGATGGGGGAAGAACACAAGAAATCTATGAGCATTTAAAGGTAAGTTTTGACAATGAAAATAAAAATTTTGTTGGTTCTCCTGCCTATTTTTTAGCGTTAAAAAAACCTTTGATTGCAGCGATAAACGGAGCTTGTGCTGGATTAGGATTTAGTTATGCGACTTTTTGTGACTTGCGATTCATGGACCCAAAAGCAAAATTGGTTACATCGTTCTCACCTCGAGGATTAATTGCTGAGCATGGAACTAGCTGGATGCTTCCTAGGATAGTAGGACCGTCTCATGCTTTAGATCTGATGTGGACTTCGCGTCGCGTTGACGCAGAAGAGGCATATCGAATTGGCTATGCGAATAGACTCTCTGAAAATGGAGAGGTATTAAAAGAAGCGCAGAATTTTATATTCAATCTCGCAAAAACTGCGGCTCCATATTCATTAATGATGATGAAAAAACAAATCTATCACCATTTAAATCAGGATCTAGGACCTTCAAATACTGAGTCCACAACATGGATGGATGAAAGTCTAAAAAGAGGTGATTTTAAAGAAGGGATTAAATCATTTTTGGAAAAAAGATCACCAAATTTTGAAAAAATAAAATAATAAAGGAGACCAAGATGATATTTACCGGATGGGAGTCACCACTCGCACTATTAAAATATGAATTAGTACAATTGGATTATGAGGGAGTTGTAGTTCCATCGGAAATCACCAATAAGGTAAAGGACCTTGACGAGGAGACGCATAAAATGGACTTTGACCTCGTTGATAAGATCTATGTTGAGTTAGAAGCTTTAAAAGTTGCCTCCTCATTTAAGTATGATCAACCTTATGCATTAAATGATATTAAAAAAGCGAGGCCTGCAGGCCCTCGTAAACTTGAATCGATATCTGATGCAGATTTAATTAACAAATTCCACGGCGCTTGGACAGGCAGATCTGTTGGATGTGCGCTTGGAAAACCAGTTGAAGGCATGGGTATACGAGGTCAAAAAGGGTTAATTGGTAGAGCTGCGATAAAACAATATCTTGAAAATCGAGGCCATTGGCCGCTAGATTACTATTTCAGTGGTAAAGATGTTGATGACGGATTTGTAGTTTATTGTCCAAATTCACAACGTGAAAATATTTCGTTTATGGAGCCGGACGACGATATTCACTACACTTTAATTGCACTGGCAATTCTAGAAAAATATGGGGCTGAATTTACTTGGCGTCATGTGGCACACACATGGAATAATTGTCTTCCATACAATGTTATATGCACTGCTGAATCTCAAGCCATTCTGAATTACAACAATGCTACTCCAAGAAGCACAGTTTCGGACTGGGTAACACCGGAATATACCAGTTTAAACCGAAATCCTTATCGAGAGTGGATTGGAGCGCAAATAAGAGCTGATGGCTGGGGTTACGGATGCGCGGGTAATCCTGAGTTAGCTGCTGAATTCGCATATAGAGATGCTTGTTGGACTCACAGAGCTAACGGAATTTATGGAGAGATGATGTTTGCGGCAATTATTGCAGCCGCTTTCAGTGTAGATGATCCGGTCGATTTAATTAACATTGGATTATCTGAAATACCAGAAAATTGTAAATTAGCTGAAGCATCTCGTAGAGCTTTAAGTGAAATGGATCAGACAAAAGATTTCTATAAATATATGGATTGGGTAGAGGAAGAATTTGGAGAGCTTAGTGGCGTGCATACAGTCAATAATGCTCTTGTCGTCATAGGAGCTTTGTTTTATGGAAAATCTGATTTTCACCAATCTGTCTGCTATGCGATTGAGGGCGGTTGGGACACCGATTGCAATGGCGCCACGTGTGGTTCTATTTTGGGAGCTATTCATGGACGGTCCGACATGAAATCGAGTTTGATCCCACCGCTCAACGATACAATAAAGCCAAGCGTGATAGGATTCCAAGAAATAACAATGGAGCGTCTTGCTCAGAGAACATATGAGGTATTCAAGAGTATTAAAGATTCGTGAATTAACAACTAGAATCTGTTCTATTATGTTTTTTAAAAATTATGTCGTACACAAGAAAAAACTGGCCTTAGAGAGCCAAAAATCAAAAACAATACGAGATCTTTTTTACAAGATAGCCTCTGTTGTTTTCATCTCTTTTTTCTTGCTTTTGTCGGCGATATCTATCTCCTTAGAAGAGGATTCATATCCTGATAATCTTTATTGGGGTGACACTCACGTACATACTTATCTTTCTTCAGATGCCTTTTCAACGGGGACTCGCATAACGCTAGATCAAGCATATCGCTTTGCAAAGGGCGAGCGGGTGAGGGCGAGTGGTGGGCAGTATGCCTCTTTGAGAAGACCGCTCGATTTTTTGATGATAGCAGATCATGCTGAGGACATGGGAGCTTTTGCTGCTTTGTCAAAAGGTGAAAAAGTCATTAAAGATAAGATTAAGTTGGCAGAACTCATTACGAATTTAGTGAGTCTTCCAACAGCTAAAGACATAGTAAATTCGAAAACAGAAGATGAGTTTATTGCGCTGCAAAATAAGCTTATATACGCGAAGGGACTTAAACAGACAAAGTTCAATTTAGATGAAAGCTTTAGAAAGAAAGTATGGGATGAGGTAGTTGATGAGGCAGAGAGGCATTATGAGCCAGGAAAATTTACCACATTTGTGGGTTATGAATTTAGCGCGCGCAATAACGGGATGACACACAGAAATATTTTGTTTTTGGGTAGTCCAGATGAGATAAAATCAATACTTCCATTTTCCGCATATTATAGTAATGATCCAAATGATTTGTGGGATTTCATGACTCAATACAAAAGACAGACGGGCGGTGATGTTATCTCTATCCCTCATAATAGCAACTTAAGTCGCGGTCAAATGTTCAAAAATGAAACATTTGATGGAGGACGACTATCTTATAGCTACTTAAAAACTAGAGCGGAGTTTGAGCCAGTGATAGAGGTCACTCAATATAAAGGAGATAGCGAGACTCATCCTTTGATTTCTCCCTTAGACGATTATGCAGATTTTGAGCGTGGTTGGTATGACTCCTTGATAGGTTCAAATAATGATTCGATTTCTCTTAAAAAAGAAAACGCAAAGAATTCATATGCACGGTCAATCCTCAAAAACGGGCTAAGATTGGAAAGTCAATTTGGAATAAATCCTTTTAAAGTTGGATTAATCGGTTCAACAGATACTCATACGGGACTTGCCACTGCAGAAGAAGATAATTTTTGGGGAGGTCTTGCTTACGAGGAGCCAAGTCCATACAGAGCTCGAGGATATACGTTAAATTCTGGTTCAGCCGGTTACGCAGCCGTCTGGGCTGATAGAAACACGCGAGAGGCAATATTTTCCGCTATCAAACGAAAAGAAGTTTACGCGACAACTGGAACAAGAATTACTTTAAGGTTTTTCGCGGGATGGGATTTTCAAGCATCTGACTTAGATCAACCGAATTTAGTAGAATTAGCATACAAAAAAGGGGTACCAATGGGTGGTGATATTTCGAGATCTCAAAACAGAAAACCGCTCTCATTTGTTGTTACAGCCACAAAAGATCCAATAGAGGCAAATTTAGAAAAAATTCAAATTATAAAAGGCTGGCAGGACAAAGATGGGATTTTGCAAGAAAAAATTTTTGATGTTGCAGTAGCGCCTCGTATAAAAAAGTGTGTCAAAACTGATGAAAAAAATTGCTCTCTCGCGTCTTCTCAAGCTGGAAGTTATTCAAACAAAGATGGTAGCGAATCACTGCAAGCATTTTGGGAGGATCCAGATTTTGATGTTGATGAGTATTCTTTCTATTATGTGAGAGTTTTACAGATCCCCACTCCTCGATGGACTACTTATGATGCAGCTTTATTCAACAAGGATTATCCAGCAAATCAACTTGTTAATGAGAGAGCATATTCATCGCCAATTTGGTACAGCCCATAGCATTCTTAAATTAACAAGATGCCCAAAGTTTTTGGTGAGAAGAATCAACATGTTGAGAAACCTTAAAATCATCATTTATTATTAAACAGTTTTCTTCTTTTCCATTATAAGCCGGCCATGACTCGATACCTTTTACCGATGGCTCTCCAAACTTCATAAACGAGGCAATGGTTGTGGACCAATCTCTCGCAACACTTCTTACATTTTTATCATTTCGATCATGGAATTCTCTTGCGTGAGACTTTGGATTATCGAATGTGTTAAACATATAGGCCATTTCGGCAGCATGAGTTGCTCCATAATTTTTATATTGTGGAAGATTAGCAGCTTTATCAAACCGATAGAGCCAAACACCGATTCCTGCTTCTGCCGTTATTCTTGCAGTCTCAGTTACTGTTCTTCTGAACATATCCGTCCATATAAGTTCATGAAATTTTCCTGGTGATACATCTGGATATTTGGCTCTCAGTGCAGCTAAGTAAGGATCTGGATTTTCTCCACAAAGCATTTCGCGCGCAAGCCCAGAATTCCAAAGTTTATAATGAGGTTGATCTTGATCTTTTCCTTCAGTATATAAAGTTCCTTCTCTTGAATTGCTGCCTATCAGAATTGGAACTCCATTTACGCCTCGACTTTTTATAGATTGAAATGTCGATTCTTTAATTACCTCACCATCAACATGGGGACCAAAACCAAGCTCTAAATTGCAGATATCCACTGGTGACATTGTAAGCATTGGGGTCAAGTAATCATCGGTATTAATATTTAAAGCTAATCGAATCTTTTTGGTTGGATCCTCTAAATCTCGGTATGCGCACGTTGGACTGCATGCTATGGCTTTTTGATAGAGTGAATTTGCTGAGGGACATCCAAGAAGACTCAATACCATCGTCCCGCCAGATGACTCACCAGAAATCGTCACGTTACTGGGATCTCCCGAGTACTCCTCGATGTTATCTTGAATCCATTGAAGTGCAAGAATAGCGTCTCTAATGCCATTTGATGCAGAACCTGCATATTCAGCTCCAAAACGTGAAAAGTCTACGAATCCAAAAGCACCCAACCTGAAATTTAGCGTAACTACAACCACTTGTTGTTGTTCTGCTAGGACTGAACCATCAAACTCATTTGCGGATCCGTTTTTAAACGCACCACCGTGCATCCAGACCAGCACTGGTACTAACTTGGATATGTTCTTTGGAGTATATATATTCATGAACAAACAATCTTCACTTACTTTCCCCGGAATTTTTCTGCCATCTGCATCTAATAATTTTAGCTGCATAGCTCGATTGGGGAACGATGTCGCCTCAAATATATTTTTCCAACCACCCGATGCGACTGATGCCTTGAATCTTCTTTCATTAATTGGTGGCTCTCCATACCTAATTCCCAAAAAGGTTTGAATTTTATTATCGTCAATTCCATTTATGCTGCCTAAACGAGTTTTCTTCGCCATTTACCAATGCCTAAAATTTCAAAACTAAATATATTAATTAAATTATTTTTTAGATCTTAAAATCTGATCCAGATCATTTTTCAAAATCTACAAATAAACTATGTCACGCGAAAATTGTTTCAAGAAATGTATCACTCATTTTTACACATGAGTATCAATTTAATTTTTTGTTTGTGGTTTATGCCCCAAAAAATTTAAAACTTTAAAATAATGCGCAGAAAAGATGTCGCAGGCATGTCAAGCTTGACTTCATTATTAAGAAGCGAAATATCCTCATATGATTCAGGCACAACATTATTGGGATTCTCAAAGCAGTTAGATGCCTTTAGATCGGAATGAGTAATAATAATTCCTTCCTCAAACTTCAGTTCCGGTAAACCACTAGAGAGTATCGAGATGGGGATGCTACGCTCAGTTGAGCGATTCACCAAAAAGATAACTAGTTGTTTTTCCGTCTCTTTAAAAATAGCTGAGCTATCAATGTACGGGATAAGTCCGTATGTTTTGGTTTCGTATTCGAGACCATCAGAAGTTAGGTTAAGTGCAATTCCTGACTTAACCTCTGAAAAAAGCTTAAATATATAGAAACTAGTTTGTTTTAACAGTTGATCGCCCCTCGTCACAATAGGTGCAATAACGTTTACCACTTGTGCAATATTGGCAATTTTCACAACATCCGCGTGCCGAATGAAACTGTTTAAGAATTGTGCAACTACTAATGCATCCTCTAAATTATAACTCTCCTCAAGAAGATTCGGAGCAAATTGATTTTTGCCACTCCATTGTTTATTTTTATACCAAACATTCCACTCGTCAAAGCACAAATAGAATCTGCTTTTAAGTTTCAGCCGCGCTTGCGCATATTTGCACACCGAATCCATAGTTTCGATCTGTTTGTCTATGCTAACACCTGTTGCGAGATATTCTTCTGAGTCTTCATTATCATTCCCAACGTAACGATGTAGGCTGATATAAGCGGGCTGATTATATTTTTGATGATATTCAAAATTCTTCCAGAGTTTTCCCACCTCCTCAAGTACTATGCGATCCCACTCTGCATATGTTGTTAAGTTAGGGCTGCTCGAACCAACAAATATCGGTTCGACATTCGTACCTCCATGCCTTCCAACTATCATGTGTGCGAGTTGTCTCGCACGGTTTGCATACTGATCAGCCGGCATATGGCCTATCTGCCATATACCATCGACCTCATTTCCTAAGCACCAATATTTAACCTTGTAAGGATCAGATTTCCCGTTACGTCTTCTCATTTCTGCAGTTTTAGAAGACCCATCAAAATTGCAGTATTCCACCCAGTTCCGAGCCTCCTCAAGACTTCCTGTCCCAAGATTGCAAGCGATCATAGGTTCCCAGTTCATTTTCCCGCATAGTTTCAGAAATTCGTCTGTTCCAAACTGATTTGACTCCATGCTTGTCCACGCAAGATTCCTTACAATAGGGCGCTTTTCCTTCGGACCAATACCGTCCTCCCAGTGATAGTCTGATACAAAATTTCCTCCGGGCCAACGCATGATTGTCATCTTAAGGCATTGTAATGCCTCTAAGACGTCCACTCGGAATCCATCTACATCCGCATGTTTGGAAGTAGGATCAAAAATACCACCGTAAACAGCCCTACCTAAATGCTCAAGGAAGCCACCGAAAATGAGTGGACTTACTTTTCCTTTATTAAAACTAGGATTTAAATAAATTCTTTGTTTAGACATTTTTGATACCTCAGACTTAATATATCAATAAATTATTTACTGCCATAAAAACTTTTACAATCTATCAAAATAATTTCACCCAACGTTTTATGATGTTGAAAAAAATGTTTAACTTAGTAAGTTTTGGATTATTTTTTTTCGATAAAGAGGACTGTGATGATTGAACTAGGTATTTTAGCTGATGACCTGACCGGAGGAATGATGGTGGCGAGTTTGCTCGAGAGGGAAGGTGTTGACTGCCCACTGGTAACTTCAATCGATGAGCTTGAATCATTAGCAAATTCAACGGCGACCGCAGTAGTGGTTGCCAGGAAAATTCGATTGATTCCTGCTCAGGACGCTAGGAAAGAGGCTATTACAACTGTACAAGCTCTCAAGTCAATTGGATGCAAAAGATTTTATTACAAGTATTGCGCGACTTTTGATTCGACTTCTCAGGGGAACATTGGGCCGATTGCTGAAGCGATGATGGACGAAATGGATGCATCACGAACTATTTTTTGTCCAGCATTTCCAGAGTACACAGTAACAATTTTTCAAGGAAGGATGTTTCTAGGGAACACGCCTTTGGGAGAGTCTTTCAAAAAAAATGATCCTGTTACCCCAATGACGAATTCGAATCTAGTTGAGGTTTTAGCCTCACAAACAAGTCAAAAAGTAGGGCTTATTTCACATTCCTTGCTACTAAAAGGCAAAGAAAATATAGATACTCATCTGAATACACTGGAATCAACTCCATTTTTTATATCGGACGCGGCTGATGACGTTGATCTTGGGAGGATTGCGGAGCTCACAGTAGATTGGCCACTCACAACGGGCGCTGATGCGCTGCCTATCTTTTTAGCCCGGGCGTGGCAGAATCATAATAACGCTCCAAAGAGTGGATCGAAGAGATTGCTCTCACCAAGTCCTGGTGGTGAGGCTTTCATAGCAGGCAGTTGTGCAGGAGCAACACTGCGTCAAGTGAAGTTCTTTGAGAAGATACATCCCGTATTTCGAATTGATTTGATAGAGGCTAAAGCTGACCCGCAATATGTCAGTAAAATAATTACTTGGGCGAAACAAGAATTGGGCAACGGACCTTTGGCTGTATCCTCATCTGCCGATTTGGATGAGCTCTCGAGAACCCAAAAAGCATTAGGCGTGGAAGGTGCAGCAAATTTGGCTGATAAAATACTTGGCGAAGTTGCGGTTAAACTCTTTGATTTAGGAGTCAGGAAATTTGTGGTGGCTGGGGGAGAGACTTCTGGACAAGTTATGAATTCTCTGAAAATAAAAAAAGTTGAAGTCTCTTCATTTGATGAATTGAGTGGCGGGTACTGTCACCAGATGACCCCAACCCCAACTTCCTTTGTCTTGAAGGCTGGTGCAATTGGGAAAGAAGATTTTTTCTTCGATGCTATTAAGAGGATGCGTCAAGCAGAAATAGAGCATCAACCGTAATCGAGATTAAATTGGGTGATATCTTTGATTTTGAAATTGTAATAGTTATCACCATATGATTTAGTTAGGAAAATTTTTGGGTGTGATCATGTTTTCATTTGATGGTTATAAAGCAGTAGATTTAAGCCCTAGGGTTTCTCCTAGAATTAACCGATTTGACGGCAGTATAGAAGAGGGATCCACTGACCCCTATGGAAAGCATTGGGTGATGTGGGAAGGACGTTTTCCGATGGATAATTCATTATTTACGATGTATGCCGCTCCTAATGATATTAATCTCTACGATGGCCGACAAAATGATGACATTTTGGGTCAGGAGAGAATGACGACGCATAATGGGTCTCACATTCAAGGAGGGAAGGGCCACATTAGCCATTGGAAAGGTGTTCCAGCCGACATGAAAGGTCTTTGGGAATTACCCTTAGATACATTTATAGGTGAGGCGGCTGTGTGTAATTTAGATCACCTCAAGCCAGTTGAAGTCATTGATCAATCAGATTATCCAAAAGAGTATACCAAAAGAAAATTCTTCCAACTTACGCCTGATCCTGGTGATATGCGGGGTCAGGAAATACTCCCAGATCATCTTGATAATATTCAAAAAGGCGATATTGTTTTGATGACAAGCCCATTTGAGGGATTAGAGCAGCCATGGCTGTCCTCTCGGACTGTTGACTGGCTGATAAAAGATCGCGCGATTAAGATGATTGGCTTTGGATATCCTGGCATTGAGTGGCAATATGATCTTAAAGTTGCCGCGCCAAAAAATTCTCCAATTCGCCGCATGTTTCTGGGTGCAAATATTCCTATTGCCCATCCACTTGTGAATATTGAAACACTCTCCTCAGATCGAGTCTTCTATTATGGAATGCCATTAAATGTGCCTAAATTGGAAGCGAGTTTTGTGAGAGCAGTCGCATTTGAACCTCAGAATAAAGAGGGCGATTTATGATTGATTTGAATGGTAAAAAGATTATCGATTTAACAGTGGAACTTATCGCAAGAGTAACCCGAATCGATGGATCTGTGGAGGAGGGTACGACTGACCAGTATGGCCATGGTTGGTTAAGTGAAGAGACGATTAATGAACAAGATGGAACAATGGAGCATCTTGTAGGAGCTAATCAGGGAACCGTAGCCGATTGGCCGATTGGTGCGCTTAGTGGCCATATGGGCTCCCATATCCAATTGGGCGTGAGGCACAATGATAATTGGACAGAACTTCCAAAGGGTATGAAAGGCATCTGGGAAGTTCCGCTAGACTCCTACTATGGTGAGGCTTGTGTGTGTAATTTGGATCACTTAAAGGGAGAACCGATCTTGCCAAAGCACCTTGAAAACGTGCGAGAGGGCGATATTGTAATTCTGGGCAGTTGCTGGAGTGGCGAGGACCAGCCTACCCTGGTTGGAGAGACAGCACGTTGGCTAGCTGAGGAAAAGAAAATAAAGATGTTGGCGGCAGGGGGAGGCCCTGGAATAAACTGGGAAACTGATTGGGATGCGCCTGAGCCCAACAATAGTCCAACGCATCGAGCAATGACTGGAAATAACATTCCAATACTTTATCCGCTATCAAATATTGATAAGCTTTCTAAGGAGCGTGTCTTCTTGATTAGTCTGCCGCTAAATGTGGAGAGAATGGAGGGTACGTGGGTTAGGATCATTGCTATAGAGTGATATTGGGACCTATTGCCATTAGGTTGTATTAGATGTTTAAATAGAGAAGTAGGGATTTGTATGCCGTTACAGACGCAGTGGTAATTGCGCGAAGGCTACAAAACGTAGTAAAACTTAAATACGAAGGGGATAAAAATGAAGAAGACAGCTATTGCAAGTGCAATTGCCATTGCGACTATGCTACCGATGTCATCGGTTGTTATGAGTCAGAGTGATGAAAGCATGGAAGTAGAGGAAATTATTGTAAGTGTTTCACGGCGTGATGTCGCGGTAATGGACTTATCACAATCTGTTCAAGCGATTCCAGAAGAAGTGCTCGCTCAACCTGCCTTTAACGATGTGAGAGATATTTATAACAGAATCCCAGGTGCCACAGCTGGAATTACTCAGGGCCAAAAAGCGCCGATTGCTGAGGGTATTCAGATGCGTGGCAGTGGTGTAACTCAGACCAATGCAGGCGGCGGAGCAATGCCCGTTGGCTACTACATTGATGATGTACCGTTTCTTGATGTGAGTGCGCTAAGCCCGCCACCTTTAAGTACTTTTGACTTGTCAAGGATCGAGGTAATAAGAGGACCACAAGGAACGAGCTATGGTCAGGATTCCTCTGCAGGTAGTGTCATTATGCGGACTAATGGTGTCGATCTAGAGAATGCGGGATACAAAGTAAAGCTTGGCACAATGACTTATGGGAAAGGCAATGGTTATGGAAGCACTATGGGTGCTATCGTAAATGTGCCATTAATAGACGACAAATTAGGCGTTCGCATTTCTTACTTAACTGAGGAAGATCCTGGTTATGCAATAGTTGTTGGTCGCCCGGAGGTTGATAACCCGCTAGAGGAGAAAAAAGATACTTTCAGAGCGAAAGTAACTTGGTTGCCAACAGATAATTCAGAGGTAACATATACGCACTCAAAATGGAACACAGCTTACGGCTTCCTTCCAGGTACCAATATTGTAGGTGTTTCCAATGGAAGAATGGAGCTGGGACCCGCCACTTGGGCCTTTGCTCTAGAAGTTTTTCCAGATGGACTTCTTAAGAATAATATTGATGTTGAATGGGATACGCTGGTAGTCAAGTACGATCTTGGTTTTGCTGAGATGACTTACTCTGGGGGAGCTGTGAAATCAACAGACCGGGATTATAATGCGGATGATTTTACTTTCGGTGTAACGTCAATTACTAAGCTACCCTCTGATACAGATACTCATGAGATAAGATTAGTGTCTCAGGGAGACGGTCCGCTAAGCTGGGTTGCGGGTATGATGACAGTAGATGCAACTACCAATTCAGATCTTTATTACAACTTCCAAACCTATGGTGAGTACTCGTCTATTGGCGCTGTTCACCAGGAGCAAGACTCGATGTATGGTGAGGTAACCTATGCAATGAGTGATACTTTGACTGTGTTTGGTGGTTTAAGACAACATGAAGAAATGCGAGTAGAGACTAGTCAAGAGGCTTTGAGAAATCCTGGAGATCCAGCGACGGGCCCATACACTGGATACATGTTCACAGATGAGAGCACTGAGTATGAATTTGATAACACCAGTTATCGAGTGGGTGTAGAGTGGAGACCTGATGATTCGTCGCTATATTATGTATCTCGATCCTCAGCGGCTCGTATGCCAGTGCCAACAAGTGCAGCGACTCTCGCGATTCTAGCATCTGAGGGTATTCCAAATTTGAGTTCAACAGACGCCTCAGAGTTAATCAGTACGGAAATAGGTGCCAAATTGTCACTAATGGATGATACGTTGGACATGGAGGTTGTTTATGCGTTGAGTGAGTGGACTGACATCCCTATGTGGTCAGGTTATGGAACAGCTAGTGGTCCATTGAGCATGGCTGTGGGAGGTACTGATGCTGATGTAACAAGTTTTGAAATGCAACTTGATTATGATATCAGCGAGACCCTTAGCCTTGTTTATGCCGGTGCAATTACGGATAGTGAGGTGGCAGCGATTCCTGATCCGGCTGTAGTGTCTAGTTTCCCAGCTGCAATTCAAGTAGGTGGTGAGTTGTCTGGTTATTCTCCAACTACGCACTCAATTACCCTTGATTACAGTGATGATATGGACAATGGATGGGAAGCATATGGGTCTGTAGATTACGCATACAGAGACAAAATGAATGGATTTAGCTCTGTTGTTACTGCAGATGCTTACATAGAAGCCGCATCAGACTATAAGTTGTTGAATCTTGCAATGGGTATGAGAAAGGAAAACTGGGATCTTAATTTGTCGATAACTAATGCGGCGAATTTTGATGGACAGTTCACTCCTGATCTATTCCCAAGCTCTCCGAACGATACGCTTATAATGTTCCCAAGAGCGATTCACTTCCAAGTAACATATGACATGCTATAAGGAAGTAGTAGTAAAACTAAAAAGGGCCGGTATACCGGCCCTTTTTTTATATCATTGAAAATTATTATTCATCTTCGTGAATTATTACTGTACCTGCGTCTCCATCGATTGTGATTGTTTGACCATGCTTAATTCTGACGGTTCCATTTCCAACGCCCAGTACGGCTGGAATTCCATACTCTCTGGCAACGATGGACCCATGAGCCAGAATACTTCCGATATCTGTAACCAAACCAACCGCATGAGCAAAAAGTTGAGTCCATGCAGGCGTGGTAAGTGGACTGACTAAAATAGTACCAGGCTCCATTTTGTCGAATTCGGATGGTCCTGTTACTACACTTGCTTTCGCGGTTATAACGCCGGAACTCACAGGAAAGCCAAGCATTTCATTGCTATTTTCGTCATTTTTTCTTTGTGTCTCTTTAAATGATATTCCATCAACCTTGCTTGCATAGCTAGGAAGAGTACCAGGAGGATGGTGGCGCTTGCATGCCTCTCTATGATTAATTCTCTCTGTAACTATCGAGAAATATTTCTCCATTGGTTTACCAGATTCAAGCGCCGCAATGCATTCTTCAATTTCATCACTCTTAAGAAAAAAGAGATCTTGATCTCCTGATAAGATTCCAGCATCAACAAGTCTTTGATTCAGTTCAAACGCCATCGGCCTTAAAATCGACCAAGTGTAGCCAAAGTAGAAGGCTACCTCTTCTCTTATATAGTTAAATTTACGAGAGAGCCATAACCTAAATCTAAATTGCCAATATTCAAGCCCAGATAAAAGTTCACTGACTTCCTCAAATTTCTCTTTTCTTATTTTTGCAGTTTTTGTCTTTTGATTATCCGGATGATAGTTTTTATCTCGAACCATTGCTTTTAATGATGCAAATAAACCAGAAGGATCTTCTTTTTGAGTAGGCTCAATAAAATCTAAGCTATATCCCTGATGACCATATAATCTTAGATAGCTATCAAGTGCTTTGTTAACTTCTCCCGCATCTTTATGTTTTTGAAGTGCAGCCATTAAAAATGGCGCAGGAACAGTAAGAACTAGATATTCTAACTCATCACTCTCTCGTACCAATTTAGCAATCTCAAATAGGTCACCATTTGCTTGCATGCTTTTCGAGTCTATACCTGATAAAAACTGGCCACTAGTAAAGTTATGATCAGGTAACGTTAATTTAAGGAAAGTATTCAGTTGATCATCTGTTGATTTGGCCACACCAAACGTATGACTTGAGTCATCCGACCAATAATTTCCCTCCTCAATACCCATTTCGACAATTCCATCCAGGAGCATCTTATTAGTCGCATTTTTGGCATCAACCTTTTTCCATTTCTTAGCAACATTTTCGAGTCTGGGTTTGGTATATTCATACCAACGTTTTAATACTTTGTCATTCATTGATGAGTGATTAAATGCAAGGTAAGTTGGATGATCCGGATAAGGCAGAGTCATTAAAGCATCCGTTTTATCTTTATTTTGTTGGTTATACCAATCGTCGAACGCTTGCCTATCCTCCCTGCTAAGATCCTCTCGGAAAGGTTTTACATCAGATATTGCTGACGTCGCTACCTTTGCAATTTTTTCAGCAGAAAATTTATTCATCATCTTAAATTCTTCCGCCTCGATTTCCTCTTCAGATAGATCTTTAATTCGGTCAATTTTCATATCATGAATGAGTTGTAGGTCAAATCTCATATATCCATAACCATTAACTGTTACGAACATAGGGCCACCACCTACCAATCCTGCGCCATCAGGTCTTACTAACTCCAAACCTCGATGTAAATACAACTCCTCAAATAATGGGCAAAGAGGATCTGGCATATTTTCAACAATTTGACGTCGAGCTACATACTTTGCTGGCGGTGTGGGTATCCAATCAACCTCAATGGGAGGCACAGGTAAATTTGTAATAGGTCTTGATTGAAGTAGATGCAGTTTTCCATTACAAAAAGCCCACTCAATATCTTGAGGAGTGCCCTCATATAATCCCTCGATTTCTAATGCAGCTTCGCACAGCTCAGACAACATTGAGTCAGATAGTGAGGAAATCGCTTGATCTGACTTTGATACTTTTTCTAGTTTTATGCCCTGATCACCATCGTAAACAATTTGATGCTCTTTTGGACCTAAAACAGTTTCTTTTGAAGATAGTGTTTGCCTGTCAACAATGAATGTATCAGGAGTAACCTGACCACCAACCACTGCCTCTCCAAGCCCAAAGCTTGAATTTATAATCATTTCTGATCGCTCGCCATTAGTTGGATTTGCAGTAAATAAAATTCCAGATACTTCAGAAGGAATCATAATTTGTACAACTACCCCCATTGCGACACTAGATTGATCTATACCATTCTGGTGGCGATAGCTAATGGCTTGCGATGTCCATAACGAGGACCAGCATTTTTTCACTGCTGACACGACCTCATCTTCACCGCTGACATTAAGGAATGTTTCCTGCTGACCGGCAAAGGAAAAGTCAGGTAGATCTTCAGCATTGGCTGAGGATCGGACGGCGACGGACAGATTATTT
>CACLAG010000023.1:0-23544 GCA_902604945.1 uncultured SAR92 cluster bacterium
AAATTCACAACGCTTTTCTATTGAACCTGCATATTTGTCATTTCTTTGATTAGTGCCCGACCAAAAGAATTGATCCAACAGATATCCATGTGCGCCATGAAGCTCAATAGCATCGAAACCAATTTCTTTTGACGTTTTTGCAGCTTCTACAAACGCGGATATCACTTGGTCAATATCCTCTATTGTCATTATCTCTCTGTTTTGTTTGCCAGGCACGTTCATGCCTGAGGGGCCATACCCATTCACCTCTGGATTAGGCGGCATACCCATTTTCCGCACTGCACCGACGTGCCAAAGCTGAGCTGCTATCTGTCCTCCAACATCATGAACCGCATCAACTACATTACTCCAACCAGCAATACTCTCCTCTCCGTGCATATACGGAACATTCGGATAGCAATTTGAAGCAATATGGTTGACACAAGTTCCCTCTGTGATTATCAAGCCAACTCCACCCTGCGCTCTTCGCCTGTAATACGATACAACATCATTGCTCGGAACATTATTAGGAGAAAAATTCCTTGTCATTGGGGCCATTACAATTCGATTCGGCAATTTCATAGTCTTTGATTGAAAATGGCTAAACAATTTTTGTTTTGTAGACATACGTTTACACTTTTAAATTCTTTTGATCATGAAAGATTAATTACCAATGAAAACTTTATTATTGAGCCAACTGCAGATCGCTTCACTAATCTCTTTGGGTGAATCCTCTTGAATAAAATGCAGCCCCTTGACAGTGATCTCTGTTTGATTATTCCAAGAGCGACAAAATTCTCGCTGTCGTCCAACTAAAATCGATCCAGGATCTGCATTGATGAATAGTTTTGGTATTTTAGAGTCGCCAGCAAGCCAATCTGCGTACTCATCAACTATCTCAACAATTTGAGTAGGCTCTCCCTCAATGGGTATTTGCCTTGGCCAATTTAATGTGACTTGACGGTCCTCCTGTTCCAAAAAAGGTCTTCTATACTCATTCATTTCATCGGGTGATAGCTTTTTAATTATCGAGCTTGGAAGGACTGCCTCAATAAACATATTCCGCTTTGAAATTAGATCCTCACCTTTATCAGACCGAAAACCTTTGAAAATACCTCGAGCTTGCTCCGGCCAGTCACTCCAATTTAGAGAGCAAACTATGGACTCCATATAACAAATCGCCTTTATTTTCTCAGAATTTCTCATTGCCCAATGGAAGCCAAGCGCACTGCCCCAATCATGCAAAACCAGCGTTATATTTTTTTTAATCTCTAGTTTTTTCAGTAATTTATCTAAATATTTAAATGTAACTTCAAAGTTATATCGATCGGCTCCAAGCGATACTGGCAACTTATCTGAGTCACCATGCCCTACAAGATCAGGGATAATGACTCTCCCTATATTGGATAGAGCAGGCGCGATGTTACGCCACAAATATGAAGAGGTTGGATTGCCGTGTAGCATAACAATTGGATGCCCTTCGCCACTCTCCACATAGGCAAGTTTAATATCATCAAGCTTGACATATTTTTTTGGAATGCTCATTCATTTTTTGTCCATAATATTTCTTGAAGCACATTAGCATGTTTACAAGTTTAGATACTGAATGCAATAATCAATGGACATTAACACTAAGTTTTGAAAAATGCGCGCAAAGTTTATTAGTAATATTTTCCCTGAAACTATTGATAATAACTATCGAGGAAACGCAGTCGCACTAATTTTATTCATACCGATTACTGTGGTAACCATTGCGAGAAGTTTAATACATATTTTTGCTGAGGATGGAGGCGCTCAATCAATTGCAACAATTCCACTGAACTCTTATGGTCCTGAAGCTTCGCAGGCGGTAATAACTTTCGTTGCTCTCTGGGGTTTATCTCAAGTTTTATTAGCATTTGTATATATGATTACTATTTTCCGATACAAAAGCTTGATTCCATTGATGTACTTACTAATTTTCGTCGAGTATCTCGGCAGGCATTTTATTATCACATTTAATCCCATACAGACTCTCGGGACGGCTCCAGGTGCCACTGTGAATCTTATTATGGCTCCTATTGCACTTATCTTGATGCTATTAGCAATTCCTAAAAAGGCAACCTAATAATGACATTAATGTCAAAATCATACTGGGTTATCTTAAGTTTACTGTATGTTATTTCCTTATTCTGGTATGGCGGATCGGGAGAGAAAATGACTTCGAAAGAAATTGAACTAGGAATAAATACACTCAGAGAAAATATGGAAAAAAATGGAAGGGCAAATACCGAATTTCTCAATTATGTAAATAATCTTATTGAGACTGACGATGGAAATGAGTTCATCATGGTCAACCTCATAAAATATCGTGAGATAGCAAAATATCCAGAAAGTTCAAAATGGAGTGAGGAAACGGATCCCATGCTCGCTGATGCACGCTATGTTGATGGACTAATGCCCAAGTTGATCAAAAATGGTGGGTTTCCTCTATTAGTATCGACAGTTAATGGTAGATTTATTGATGAGGATAATCCCGAGAGCTGGGATGTTGTAGCATTGATAAGATATAGAAGTGTCAAGGACATGATGAATATGATTATTGAAATGTCTGAAACAGACTTATCGCTGCATAAATGGGCATCAATTGAGAAAACACATGTATTTCCAGCGCAAGTTCAAATAGGCTTATTTCTACCGAAAGCATTAGTGACTTTGGTATTTTTGATTCTTGCCTCCATTCCGATATTGATAAAACGAACTAAATTAAAATAACTTTAATTATTTGAGGGACCTATGTCATGAAAACAAGAATTACTGAAATGCTTGAAATAGAGCATCCAATCATTCAAGGAGGCATGCACTATGTTGGCCTTGCAGAGTTAGCGTCTGCCGTGTCTAACGCCGGTGGCTTGGGCATAATTACTGGTTTAACTCAGGGCACTCCCGAAAAGTTAACAGCTGAAATTAACAAATGTAATGACATGACTGACAAACCCTTCGGAGTAAATCTTACATTTCTTCCTTCACTGACACCTCCTGACTATCCAGGATTGATTGAATCGATCATAAAAGGAGGCGTCAAAGTTGTTGAGACAGCTGGTAGTAACCCAGCAAAATGGTTACCCCTATTGAAAGAACATGGAATTAAAGTGATTCATAAATGCTGTTCAGTTAGACATGCACTCAAAGCAGAGTCCATTGGTTGTGATGCAGTCTCTGTTGATGGGTTCGAATGTGGGGGACATCCAGGGGAGGATGATGTTCCAAATTTTATTCTGTTACCAAGAGCCGCGGATGAGTTATCAATTCCATTTGTCGCATCTGGGGGAATGGCAGATGGGCGAAGTCTTGTTGCCTCCCTTGCAATGGGCGCTGATGGGATGAATATGGGTACAAGATTTGTCGTTACCAAAGAAGCTCCTGTTCATGAAAATGTTAAAGAAGCGATTCTGAAGGCCACTGAGTTAGATACGCGTTTAGTAATGAGACCATTAAGGAATACAGAGCGAGTTTTGAACAATGCTGCTGTAGAAAAACTGTTGGAAAAAGAAAAAAGCCTGGGATCTGACATAAGTTTCCAGGATATTGCCGAGGAAGTAGCTGGCGTATATCCAAAAGTAATGCAAAACGGAGACATGGACTCGGGCGCATGGTCATGTGGAATGGTCGCAGGACTGATCAATAGCAACCCAACTGTGAAAGAGTTAATCGACTCAATAATGGATGAGGCAAATACGATTATTAACAAAAGACTCTCACACTTATAATATCGGTAAGAATATGAAAAAGGACATTTTTGATTTAAATGGCAAGATTGCTTTAGTAACAGGCGCAAGTCGAGGAATTGGTGAAGCAATAGCTACTCTTCTCGCGGCTTATGGCGCTCACGTAATAGTATCAAGCAGAAAAATTGATGACTGCAATTTAGTCTCGGAGAAAATAAAGGCTGATGGCGGAAGCGCAGAGGCATTGGCATGTCACGTAGGCAATATGCAAGATATCGCCAGATGCTTTGATTACATCAAAGCGACGCACAAAAAATTAGACGTTCTAATAAATAACGCCGCCACAAACCCATATTTTGGTCATATTTTAGACACTGATCTTGGAGCCTTCACAAAAACCATTGATGTGAACGTTAGAGGCTACTTTTTTATGAGTGTTGAGGGTGCAAAACTAATGCGTGACAACGGTGGCGGTTCGATAGTTAATACGGCGTCAATTAATGCTTTGCAGCCCGGAGGATATCAAGGAGTATATTCAATATCGAAAGCAGCAGTAGTAAACATGACTAAATCATTTGCAAAGGAATGCGCTCAATTTGGAATCAGAGTAAATGCACTCCTTCCCGGACTGACGAAGACAAAATTTGCGGGTGCTCTTTTTACAAACGATGATATCTATAAAAGAGCAATTAGCTCAATTCCTATGGGACGGCACGCTGAGCCTGACGAAATGGCTGGAGCCGTTTTATTTTTAGCCTCTGATGCAGCCAGTTATACTAATGGTGAATGCATTGTTGTAGATGGTGGTATGACCTTATAGCAATCTTTTAATTTCAGATACCTGCGAAGATATCAAAGATATTGATGACGGATTTGCTGTTGGTTTTGGCCCTTCAGGCCAAAGCGAAAGCAAGTCATTTAGAGATTGAACGAGCATATCAGCATTTGACAGCGAAGAGTTCGCGGCGATTAATTTTGCAGTTACAGCAAATCCATAAGCATCTTGAAACTCTCCAATATCAGTTATAACGCCATCCGTTAGGCCAATTTTATACTCATCTTCCAATTGTTCTAGCAAAAACATAATTTGATTAATAGGGTCTCCATTTATTTTTGATGCGATTGAAATCAAATTTTCTTCAGCCTTTTTTAAAAAGGGCTCGACCTCCGAGGCTGGCCTTTTGGCTTCAAGAGCGGTGGAAACAAGTACAAAAGAAACCACATCAAGACCCATCTCTTGAAATCCTTCTCGTTCTTTTTTATGTGTCTCCGAAATTGGATGCAATAAATGAGGCGCTGCCATTGTCAGCTCTCCTTGACGATAAAGTTCCATCCCTGCTGCAACATGACCCATCATAAGAACAATCCTCAAAGATTGATCAAGATCATTCATATCATAATTAAAGTCATGAGGAATTTGATTATCTGTATCCGTCCCATCATCACTGCATGAAACCAAAAAAATACTGCTAATAAAGAATATAAATATTTTTCGTATAGTATAGTGATTCATTGATAAACCGCGCATTTAGTTAAAATCCAAAACTTTTTGTTGTTTTTTTATTATATCAAGATGCTGCTAACGAATTAAAACAAATTGTATTCAATGAATTAGAGATACCAATAAATATATGCTTTCTAAGAGAAATCAATCCAACGTTCTTATTCAGTTTGGGATTACCGTGCTCGCTGCTGGCGTTATTTTCCCTCTACTATATTTGAGGCAAAATTTTGAAGTCTCTATTCTCACAACATTCGATATAGAACTTTCTCAACTAAGTTTTTGCTACTCGATACTCGGTATTATTTTTGCCGCAACTTATTTGCCTAGTGGATGGCTAGCGGACAGAGTTTCCTGTAAAAAGTTAATTATTATCTCTCTGCTGGCGACTTCATTGCTCGGATTCTGGTTCTCTTCAATACCGAGCTACCAATCAATAATAATAATTTTTTGTGGTTGGGGATTATCAACTGGATTAACTTTTTGGTCTTCTCACTTAAAGCTCGTAGCGATTTTAGCTGGGAAAAAACAACAAGGTAGATTTTTTGGACTTCTTGATGGAGGTCGTGGATTGGTCGAGGCTATTCTCGCCACATTCGCAGTTTCTATATTTGCATTTTTTATGGGTGATACTGATCAGAATTTAGTTTTCTCGCTGAAATCCGTAATCTATATGTATGTTTTTGCCATTCTTCTTGTTATTCCTCTGGTTTTTATTTTTCTAGACAGTAATGAGCAAAATGCTGATGTCACTGAAGAAAATATTAGTTCTAAACGCGATTTCATTGAAATAATTCAAAACAAAAATATCTGGCTCTGCACTGTTTGTATTATTTGCGGCTATCAACTTTTTTGGGCGACATACTCTTTTTCAGGTTATTTACAAGATCATTTGGGATATGGCGCCGTTACCGTAGGATCCATAACAGTAGCCAAGCTTTGGATGCGCCCTTTAGGTGCGATTTCAGCAGGGTTTGTTGGGGACTTGTCAAATCCAACTAAGGTACTGGGGATACTAATGATAATGGCATCCATTGCTCTTGCAAGTCTCCCTTTTTTGTCGAGTTATAATCTCGCCTTAATAATCGGCATTGTCTTGCTAATAGGATTCCTGACATATGGAGTTAGAGGAATTTATTGGGCCACACTTGACAAATGTGCAATCAAGAACCGCTCAAAGGGGCTCGCAATAGGGTTCATTTCGATGGTCGCTTATCTACCGGATATTTACCTACCCTTTTATCGATCCTGGCTTCTAGAGATATATGCAACTGAACAAGGATACATGATTTACTACACCTCACTTGCTTTGATTGGTGCACTTGGTGCGCTCGCCTCCTTTAAATTAATGCGACAATAATTAATCAATAACACTTCATATAAAAGTTGCCCAAAAGCATCAACTCGCAAGTTTTTTGATGTATTTAGCCGAAATAACCAACCACAGAACTAATGCCAATTCCGCAATTATTAGCGAAGTTGCCAATGCCGCATCATTCACTGCCCAAGCTATAATTCTAAAAAAGGCTGCGCTTCCTAATAAAAGTGCCGCAATGTTCAAATACTCAAACTTCATCTTAATCGAACCAAACACAATCAAGAAACTTGCCAGTCCGAAGAAAGCTCCAAAATCACCAAGTTGAGTACTTCTTCCGACTCCATCTAAAAGCTCCATTCCAAGATCGCCTGTTGCCTTAGATGGGTTAATTACAAACATAACTGTATTCAAAACCATTGGGCCGGCTGGCGCGCATGCTACCGCTCTTATAATATTTTTATTCATCTCTCTCCAAAACTCCAAACCGTTTGTTTTTATTATATTTATTTAGCTGATCATAATGCCAAATCTCTCCATTTAAGGGTATAAGTCTATGATCTCTGTGTCCAGATTTTAGTTGTTTAGACTCAAGAGCAGAAAGACCACTCGTAGGAATTAACACACTATCCCTCCAACTCACTGTGTTATCCAAGCTTAGGGGAGGAGAAAGATTACTAATAATTCCAGATGCTTCAGAAAACTCAGGTAAAACACTTGATGCGACAAAAGATACTCGAGGTTTTATCCAAGATTCTCCCTTCCTATCTCTTTGGCCCCAAACAAAATTATTATAATCTTGATCACTTACAGCAACGTCTCTGTTTACTCCATATCGTGCATACATCATGAATCCGTCAAATAGGATGGCGAAATCTTCTCGAGTAGTGCTGTAACTGTAAAACTGAGGTGCTCCCTCTGTCTTAAACATGTTGGCAACATACTCCATCGTGAACGATTTTTGATATTCTTGAATCGCATCTGGATCCCGGAACCGAACTTGAGCAAGTTTAGTCAACTCATTTCCACCAGATAGATACTGAGGATCTAGAGGATAATTATTTTGCAAGAAATCAGATTCAATTTGTCGAGCTTGATAGACCTCATTCACTGCATCATAGACCGTTTTTGTATCGGAATATGTTAACCAACGGGTGCTTGGGAAAAAATCATTAGCGTGAGCAAGCTCATGGTATAGCAAAGCTGCAAAAGAATACTTTGAGTCATTAAGCGTTCGCGATATGCGATACCTTGAGGGATAATAATAATAAGCATAATCATTATCTTTTACGTATCTCCAGGGCATTTCAAACTGAAGTTCAGAGCCAAACCCAGAGCGATAATCGGGAGCGGAATTTATGGTATCTCTTTGCGCAGGCGTCTCCCACAAATCATCTGGATCCAGATATATTGCTCCAGTAGTGGGATTATAGAAAGATGGACGTATATCATAGGAGATAACAACAGCAGTTACGGCTCTCAACAAGTTTTTAAAATCATCAAACTCATCGTGCTCTAGTAAAAATTTTTCAAATTGACTCCCCATCCAATCATGAGAAACCAAGACTTTACTCATAATATCTTCGACTGTAGGCGATGTTGTTATTTGCGCAATTAGTGGGGTGTCTGCAAAGGTACACTCATCATACTGGGTTAGATTTGAGTAGACACAATCTACCAGTGTCTGTCCCCCAAGTGGGTCAGATCCATATGGGTACACCTGAGCAACCCTTGATCTAAAGGGCCCAGAGTCAGGGACCTGAATACTGCTGTTCTCAACTAAAATTGAGATTTCATCAGAATGAGAACTTCCAAGAATATCACCAGTTACGCGAAAACTAAGGATAGTGTCTTGATCAACTTCTGGCGCATCAAAAAACACAGAGCCCTGGCCATCGGTTTCCTCCTCATTGAATGTTACCGATGGCCCTTGAATCTGCTCCCACACCCATGAGGACTTATCTAACTGAGTACTCTGATCATCTCCACCCGCAAAACTTGCAAGCGATACTGCATTCTCTTCGAGTACCGCGTGTCCCAACCTAATCGTAAGAGGGGAAACTTCGCTAACCACAGAAAAAGTATAGCTCAATGTGCCTGCAGTCGATCCATCAACTACATAATCCACTTGAAATGAATAAGATCCACTTTCTGTCGGCGTAAAAGCTATAACTTTACTATTTTTCGCATAAAACTCGACATCTGGACCATCGGTCTGAATCCATGCAATATTTGTCAAACTATTCGATGGTGCAAAAAGTATAAGCTCTGTGGACTGATCGATCTTAACATCCTCGTCATAATGTAGGACTTCACCTGGAATATCTTCTTCAATGCCAATGCCTGTCTCAGGCTGATTTGAACCTCCTCCGCCACATCCCATTAAGAGCTGAGTAAAACAAATAACATATAAAAAATTTATTTTCATCTGAAAAGAATATCACTAACTTTATATTTATTAAATTCGAGTAGAAGGAACAAAATTAATTAAGGGCTATTTTTATTACGATATTTCGAGACAATCGTTTCAGTTTTTATCAAATTTCTTCGCGTCGTTTTCGTTGCAAGGAATATTTCCAATGAGAGAAGAATGAAAGACATCATCAGTGAAATCATGCAAAGAACAAATAAAACGGAGATTAAGGTATCAATAGAATAATTATTGATACCACCGATAAATAAAGCGCCAACAACAATACACACCATTAAACCAGCAAGCGTACAAAAGAATATGGAAATATACATTAACCGCATTCTGAATATTGATTGCTTACGATTAAGGAGCATCACTTCTCTGTCTTCCCCCTGAGTGATATCAATATAGCTTTGTAAGAACCTCAGCCGATCAATAATTCTTCCTAAGCGTCCTGATAGAACATTCAATAGTGCGCCAACTCCCGCCAACAAAAAAACCGGGCTCACTGCTGATTGCATTATCTGAGATATTGTTTGATATTCGCCCATTATGCGTACAAAAATTACCTAATTAACTGATTAAAAGAAAAGTGTTGGGTGGATGTTTTTCATTATAACAGACTGACTCATTATTTTATTGCAGAAATTGTTAGCAATAGCGTAATGTTAGAGATCAAGAGTATATTTCTATGAGACTGCAGTTTGTGAATAGATTTACAGCATTCATTTTTAGCGTGATATGTCTGATGGCTAATGGCACTGAGACCACTCTTTTTGTGGGTAATAGTTACTTATACTATAACGACAGCGTTCACAATCATGTTGAGGATCTTCTTAGAGAATTTTATGAAGATAAAGACCTACATACCGAGCTAATCGCAATAGGTGGATCAAGGCTTCATCATCACAGTATTGAACAAATTCTAAACTATCAAATTTTTGGTCTTGATGAGCCAGTAGATAGAATTATCTTCCAAGGCGGTAGCTCAGAAGTCAAGACAGCCAAGAATAGAGAGATTCTAGCTAAAACAAGTACAGAATATAGCCAAAAAGCACAAGAAATGGGGATAAAGACCTACCTCTATATGACGCATCCTTATCAAAAATCTGATCATAGATACGAAGAGAATCTAATTGAAAAAATCAAGTTAGCTTATTACCAGGCAGGTAAGAAAAGCAACTCAATAGTCATTCCAGTTGGTATAGCTTTCGAGATTGCTTACGAGAAAAATCCGTCCATCCGTTTGCATCTCCCTGATGGCACACACCCTAATATGCTGGGTACCTACTTGGCTTCATCGACTGTTTTTGCAACACTGACTGACGCATCCCCAGAGGGTCTAGAATATGATTATATGGGGAGGGTAAATGATAACGATAAAGCTTTCCTCCAGAAAGTAGCTTGGCTTGCATATCTGCAAAATGAAAAAAATTTAAAATCAGACTAATATCTTTGTCATATGAAGTTTATATTTCTTACATATTTTTTAATTACGTTCTCATCAAACCTGTTTGCGGATAATGACAAAAGCATTGAATTAAAGATTCTTGTCTACAACACTCACGGACTTCCAGGGATTTTTCTCCGAGATAAACCAGAAATTCGTTTTCCCCTCATAGGGGACAAGACCAAAGAATATGAATTGTCACTATTGCAAGAAGATTACGCACATCATAGAAAATTAATATCATCTATGAAAAGTGAGAGTAAAATCTTTCGGGGACGGCTTGGAAATAAATTTCTGTGTCCAATCTGTACCGGATCAGGTTTAACCTCAATCGCTAACCTTCCTCATGATTGGAATATTGAAGTAGTTAATAAAAGTTTCAAGACTTGCTCAGGATGGATATCTGGCTGGAACGATTGTTTTGCGAAAAAAGGTTTCCAAATTCTAAAAATTACCCCGCCATCGAGAGAAAGCTTGTTTCTTGTTAATACGCACTTGGACGCAGGATCGCGAGAATCCGATAGAAAAGCAAGAAAAAATCAACTTAACCAAATAATTTCGGCCTTAAACGAGACAATCAAAGGTGAGGCTTTAATCCTTGCTGGAGATTTAAATCTAAATTCAAAGAATTTGGAGGACTTGAAACTACTTGAAAACTTAAAAGAAAGGCTCAACTTAACAGATGCATTTGTTAATGTAGACATAGAAAAAAAATGGCAGATTGTAGATTATATATTATTTAACAAGGGTAAAAACAATACTGTTAGCATATCGAAGGTTGGAGATGACACCAGCTTAATCTCAAAAGAAGGACCATTAAGTGATCACCCTGCACTTTTTGTTCATATCACGATATAGTTTTTTGGTGGAGCCTAGCGGGATCGAACCGCTGACCTCAACACTGCCAGTGTTGCGCTCTCCCAGCTGAGCTAAGGCCCCGATCAAAATCCACACCATAATATGAATGAGAAACATTCAAGTCAAGGTAATCTAAAATCTGTAAATTTAAGATTTTAATTCCGAATACTCTTTAAAAAACTGAGTGGACTGTACTTGAGACAATACCCCCATCACAGTAAGAGCATAATTTATTCGATCAATACTTTTACTCTGACCTAAAATAGAGATCGAATCCATAACAGAAATCGAGCTTGTTGTCCCCGCAATAGACACAAAGATAGGTGCTAAAAATTTCTTAAGCTTAAGTTGAAGACCATCCGCTATATTTTTTAATACTTTAAAAATTGAGTCTCTGTTCCACTCATCAATTTCATTCAAACTCCAGATCGTAAATTGAAGAATTTTCATTATGGATGTTTCATCCAGTCCTAGAGAATTAAAACTATCTCTGTTGATATCGAGCTTCTCAACAAACAAAAAATTAGTGACCTTTTCATAATCGGTCAATAATCGCATTCGCGGCTTCGCTAGAGGAATGAGTTTATCAAGATCTTTTTCATTAGATATTATTTTTCTTAATCTTCTAGCTAAGTCATCAATGGATAATTCATCGCGGATCCACAAACCATTCAACCACTCAAGCTTGTCAACATCAAAAATAGGTCCCCCTAAAGAAATTCTATTTATATCAAAGACATCTAACATCTCATTAAGATTGAACTTTTCTCGCTCATCGGGCATTGACCACCCCATTCTGCCTAAGTAATTTAACAGAGCCTCAGGCAAAAAACCTTTGTCTTTATAATATAGAATACTGGTTGGATTTTTTCTTTTTGATAATTTTGATTTATCTGGATTTCTAAGTAATGGTAAGTGACAGAATTTTGGCACATCCCACCCAAAATACTGATAAAGCAAAATATGTTTTGGCGCAGAATTTATCCATTCTTCTCCTCGAATAATGTGAGTAATACCCATTAGGTGATCATCAACAACATTTGCAAGATGATATGTGGGCATACCATCTGCTTTCAGAAGCACCTGCATATCAATTTGATCCCAATCGATCGAGATAGTGCCTCTCAACATATCTTCGAATTCACATGTTCCCTTACCAGGTTTTTTCATTCGAACAACAAAAGGAGTATTATTTTCTTCCAAGCGCGCGATCTCGTCAGCACTCAAAGATAAGCACTTACCATCATATCCAGGAGTTTTTTTCTGGAGCACTTGACTCTTTCTCAACTCGGCAAGTCGCTCTGGAGTACAAAAACACTTAAACGCCTTACCTTGATCCAAAAGCTCCTGAACCTTTTCCTGATATATTGAAGATCGCTCGCTTTGGCGATACGGTCCATATGGTCCTGACTTATCCGGACCCTCCTCCCAATCAATTCCTAACCAATTGAGTGAGGATAGTATTTCATTCTCGGATTCAATCGTTGATCGCACTCGGTCTGTATCTTCAATTCTAAGAGTGAATGTCCCCTCATTTGCTTTGGCAAATAACATGTTGAACAAAGCGACATAGGCAGTTCCAACGTGAGGATCTCCTGTAGGAGAAGGTGCTATTCTCGTTCTTACCTTCATTTTGCTAAAGACCTTATATCCATATGCCTCACCAACTATCTCTTCTCATTCTTAAGGAGACAAAGACATCCTTATCTGACGCATCAACTAAATCCAGATTAGAGCGGATCGTGGGACTATCAAGCCTCATAAAAGTATTAATTTTGCGCTCATCTCCAATTGTTATATGACGAGAACCAATAGTCGGGTCTTGCTCTTGCAAATTTAATAACCAGTCTGCCGCATCAGAATTGTCGGGTTCTATACTCAATGTAAATTTTAAGTTGTTTTCCAAATATTCGTGTCCTGGATAAACGATCACATCATCATGAAGCACACAAAACTGTTGCGAAATCGTTTTATATAGAGTCTCTGGATCACCACCATTTCTGCAATTGCCGACTCCCGCATTAAACAAAGCATCGCCAGCAATAATGGCTAATTGAGTATTTTTAACCAAAAGTAATAGAGATAAATGAGCAAACGTGTGTCCAGGTGTGTCTAAAACCTTAATCTGACTATCCAAATCTAAATTTATAATTTCGCCTGTCTTCAAAATTCGACTCAAGCCCGGAACTTTTCCCACACAATTTTTATGACTCCATACATCGCAAGCATGCTGATCTATAAGTGCCTGATTTCCTTGTATATGATCAAAGTGTTCATGAGTATTGATAATTGTTTTGAGCGTAAGGGAATTTTTATCCAGAAAATCATTTATCAATTCGTCACTTAAAGGATCGATGACAATAGCACTCGAATCATTAAGCTCTATGATGTAGTTCCAATTTCTCATGAAACTTGCTGTATATATCTGATGAACTTTCATTTTATAACCCCGAACTTATCAGTACTCATCTCGATCGAAATAAAACGAAGAGAGGTAATTGAAGTTAGATAACATTATACTTAATTATAAACTCTTAAGCTTAATGAATCAGAATTCGTGAAACTTTCTAAACAATTTTTAATCATTGCAACATTCATCTCGATTTCCTCATACTCGGTTGGAGAGTGGACTAACCGATACCCAAAAGTCGAAGGTCAGAGGCATCATATTTATTTGGAAGGTTATGAGTTTCCTATATTATCTTCACATCCAAAATATCCTGCCGAATCAATAGATGGCAAACACCTCGCATTTTCAGCCCATGGTTATATCTGGATTATGGATCTCAATACAAACATCGCTACTCAATTAACTGATTCGGGATCAATTGATAGTAGGCCCAGGTGGTCAAATGATGGGAGAAAAATTACATTTGTCAGAGACAAAGGAACTGACACTGCTATAGTGGTGATGGATCTATTCAATAATGAAAGCACGGAAATTGACACACCCGCTATTGAACTGGACCCTGAGTTCTCTCCTGATGATAGCAAAATACTATTTTCCTCAAGCCAAGCAGGCCAATTGGCAATTTGGAGCCATAATCTTGATACAAATAATCAAACTCAGTTAACTAATTTAAAAGGACATTCAAGAAATGTTAGATTTGGTCCCACTAAACAGAAAATCTATTTTAATCATCTGTCATGGCCCGAGCGACAGATAATCGCTTTTGATATTTCAAAAAAATCGTTCGAAATTATAAAGACAGATAGCATTGCTGGTCAGCTTAGTTTTGATATTCATCCCAACAAAAAAATAATAAGTTATAACTGGGCAATTAATGATGACTTAAATCTTATTACAGCAGATTTAAATCAAATTGGTTTATATTCGAATTTAACCCCGGGTAAGTTTTACGCCCAAGATCCAAGCTGGAGTCGAGATGGAAAATCTATTTACTACACCGAGCCGAATGCAACTGGAGATTGGCAATTAAAAAAGATTTCTGTAGATGGAGGAAAATCAAATAATTTAGAGGTTGAGAAATGGCTTTGGAAAGAAGATAGACGCTCAATTTCTATAAAAACCAAAAAAGCCGGAGTGTCAGTAGCGAGCCGACTTGCGATCATGGACTCAAATGGACATCCCATATTGAGTCCAACTAGCCCAAATTATTTCGACTCTCAAAATGGTTATTACTATTTTTACTCAGATGGAGAGGTTTTAGTTGATGTGCCAAGGGAGGAAATTTCAATCTTAGCCTCAGGAGGACTCACAACACTTGCTTCGCATACAAAATTGAACGTACAGAATTCTGATAAAACCATAATTAATCTTGAGGAGATTTGGAATCCTGAAAATTATGGGTATAAATCTGCAGATTTCCATCTTCATCTAAATTATGACGGCCCATTTAGGCGAGTTGTAAAAGACATCGGCCCACTTATGGAAGGCGAGAATCTTGATATCGCAACTCCACAAGCTGCAAATTTACATAGCCGATTAATGGACAAAGAATTCAAAAATACTTCTCAACGTTTACCATCTGGACGCTTAATAAAGTTTGCTCAAGAAATTCGTTCACATTTCCATGGTCACATTGGCGCAGTTGGGCCATACGACTTTTACTATCCTTGGTATTGGGGTCCGGGGTATCCAGAATTGAGTGAGGGCAACAAATCAAATGCTGACGTTATATCTTTCATAAACTCGTATCCAGACAGCATTGCAACTTACGTGCATCCAATCGCATTGAACATTGATCCCTATGAATCTGATAGTGTGTCTAATATACCAATAGAATTTATACCCAATGCCATACTTCATGACAATGTCGGTTTAGAATTAGTCTGTGCATGGAGTGACGAACTGGGAACAACTAAATTATGGTATGGATTACTAAACGCTGGGTATCCAGTAGTTGCAATGGCGGGCACTGATATGTTTGTGGACTTTCAAAGAACTCCCGCTATCGGCAGCGCTAGAATCTACGCAAAACATTCATCTGAGAAGTTAGATTGGAGTAATTATGTTAAAGCAATTAAGAATGGAAATAGCTTTGTAACTAATGGGCCCATAATTGAATTAAAGCTAAATGATAAAATTGAACATGGAGGTATTGTTGAAGATGGAGTGCAATCATTTTCGCTCAAACTCTCCTCAACTGTTTCGGTAGAAAATGCCGAAATCGTAGTAAACGGAATAGTAGTAAAAAAATTTCGAGGCGTTCAAGCTGGAGAGACAAGAGAGTATGAAGGATCGATTGCGATACCAGAGGGGGGATGGGTGGCAGCAAGGGCCTATGGTGGAGAGACGGTATGGCCCTCGATGGATAGTTATCCATTTGCCCACACATCACCAATATGGATAAATTTTAAAGGTAGCACAGAGTCTTCTTCTGAAAAAGAAGCAAAAGAGAAACTCGTTTTTGCGATGGAAACACTCGAAAAAATCGCAGTAGATAGATACGAAGATGAGAATATCTCTAATCTTCTAACTCAATTTTCTAAAGCTAAAGCAGCTCTATTAAATTAACTAACTTTTTTGAGTAGTAATCCGAGCTCTCGGATTCAAGGCCACCAAACTACAAAAGATCATTAAGAATAATGCGCTGAGTACCATTGTGAGATTTAAACTAACATCTATCGCAAAACCCATTATTCCATCAGCAACTGGAAGAAGACCCATAGACATAAGCATTAAAACACTCATAACTCTGCCTAAAAGACTTTCGGGCGTGATACGCTGCAGCCATGTTGTAAAGTGGACATAAAAATATGTATCAAAACCGCCAGCTATAAAAAATAATAACATTGCCCACCAATAGGCCTTGTAAAAAACTATTAGCGCAAGTGTAGAGCCACTAAAAACGTAAGCCCAAAACATGTAAGGAATTAAATTTTTATCATCTGGCCCCTTTAAGTAACCAGCGCTAATGGCACCCAGAAATGCACCCAGACCATATGCTGCGGTCACCATGCCAAAAACATAAGCACCCTCGACAAAGTTCTGCTTTGCCCAAACTGGAATCCCAACAAAAATCATCGGCATAAAGAAGAAATGAATTACCGCCATACCAATAAATCCTAATTTGACAGCTGGTATCGACGACACCCAGTTTACTGCTTGCTTGACCTCAGAAATCATTGATATCGACTCATCAGAATCATCAGACTCATCCAGAGGCCTCACTTTCACAAGTAAGAGCGACAAAAACGATAAAGCAAAAGTCATCGCATCTACGTAAAAGGCCCTCGAAAGGCCAATTTTATCGTTTTCAAAACTACCCGTAACGCTCCCATCAACACCCTGCTGACTTGTTACTGACGATACTTCACCAGCTATTATAACTGCAGCCAGTACAGGTCCCACAGTCATTCCCAAATGTAGTGTCATTTGTATAATTGCATTCCCTGACTGTAATTCCTTTCTAGAAACAAGGCTTGGTAAGATTGATGTGCTTGCAGGATAAAAGAACGCATCGGCAACTCCAAACGCGAATGCCATTATGAACACTGTTGGTATTTCAATGCTATCGATGCTTATCAAGTACGCTAGTGACAAAACTAATATCATGCGGATCAAATTCGAGGCCAACATAACAAACTTTGGACTAGTTCTATCGACTAGCGCACCGCCTGCAAGCATTAAAAAAGCTCGAGGAATTCCCTGCACGGCAAAAACTAACCCTGTGAGGGCAGCACTATCGGTCATTTGTAATACAAGCCATGGAAAAGCGATCAAACTTATTTGATCACCTATAATTGATATTGTTTCTCCAAACCAAAATATGGAGAAATTCTTTTGACGAAATAATTTAAGCATTTTCCCCTCTTGTCTCAAAGAACAAGTCGTCGCTCGGTATTATTTGATTGCTTTTGGCTAATTATAAATGAAATAAGCTGATCAAACTGCACGAGTAGCAGCATTAAAGTAGTAAAAGACGATTTTTAAACTTAAAAGGTATTGCCGGATACCTATACAGGTATCCGGCAACCAAAGGCTTTACTGCAAGTCAAACCTGTCAGCATTCATTACTTTAGACCACGCCGAAATAAAGTCGTCAACAAACTTTTCATCGGAATCATTTTCGGCATAAACCTCCACAATTGCACGAAGTTGAGAATTTGACCCGAAGACTAGATCCACTCTTGACGCTGAACGAACCTTTTCACCAGTCACTCTGTTCATTGCTTCAAAAGAATTTCCAGTTCCATTAGGCTTCCACTTTACCGACATATCTAACAGTGTCTTAAAATAATCATTGGATAGAGAATTGGCATTTTCAGTAAATAAACCATAGCCATTTGCGCTTATGCCGAGTGATCGCATACCTCCGACAAGAACTGTCATTTCAGGTGCTGTCAATCCCAGAAGCTGAGCTTTGTCCAACATACACTCCTCTGGAGAAGTATTTAACCCTGTTTCATGATAGCTCCTGAAAGCATCAGATACAGGCTCCAAAACATCAAAAGATTCAATGTCTGTTTGCTCCTGAGAAGCGTCACCTCTTCCTGCTGAAAAAGGTACTGACTTTCCTGAGGCCATTTCAATTCCAATATTTCCTGCAAGGACAATAATGTCTGCCATCGAGGCTCCAGTCTCAGAAGCAATTGCCTCATATACTTCAAGAATCTTAGTCAACTGTTCTGGCTTATTAATTTTCCAACTTTTTTGAGGTTCCAAGCGGATACGAGCTCCATTAGCACCACCTCGCATATCGGAGCCTCGGTAGGTTGATGCACTCGCCCAAGCAGTCTCTACCATTTCTTGGATGGAGAGCCCTGATTTAGTTATCTTATCTTTTACCTTTTCGAGGCTATAGTCTGAGTTTCCAGCGGGAACAGGGTCTTGCCATATTAATTCTTCATTAGGCACTTCAGGGCCCAAATATCTTGTTTTGGGTCCCATATCTCTATGTAATAATTTAAACCACGCTCTGGCAAATGCATCAGCAAATTGGTCGGGATTCTGATGAAACCGTCTGGATATTTTTTCATAAGCCGGATCCATTCTTAATGCCATATCTGCCGTAGTCATCATTGTTGGAACGCGTTTGGCGGAATTTTCAGCATCTGGAGCCATATCCTCTTCTTTTTGATCAATGGCATGCCAAATCCAAGCGCCGGCGGGACTCTTCGTGAGTTCCCACTCGTATCCGAAGAGAAGATCATAATAACCATTGTCCCAAGCAATCGGATTTGCTGTCCATGCCCCCTCTATTCCGCTTGTGATTGTGTCACTGCCTGTTCCTTTTCCGAAGGAGTTAGTCCAACCGAAACCCATTTCTTCTAATGATGCCCCCTCAGGCTCGACATTCACATTATCTTCAGCGCCGGCACCATGTGCTTTTCCGAATGTATGTCCTCCTGCGACAAGAGCAACAGTTTCTTCATCATTCATCGCCATCCTACCAAACGTTTCTCTTATGTCTCTCGCACTTGCCAAGGGATCAGGGTTGCCATCAGGCCCCTGGGGATTCACATAAATGAGGCCCATCTGAACTGCAGCAAGGGGACTATCAAGTTCTCTATCACCCTTGTAGCGCTTATTTTGCAACCACTCAGATTCCGCACCCCATAAAATATCTTCCTCTGGGCCCCAGATATCAGGTCTACCACCACTGTAACCAAACGTTTTACCACCCATCGACTCAATAGCCACATTACCTGCAAGGATTAATAAATCAGCCCAGCTTATCTTCTTCCCATACTTTTGCTTTATAGGCCATAGAAGTCGTCGAGCTTTATCAAGATTTCCGTTGTCCGGCCAGCTGTTCAGAGGCGCAAATCTCTGTGCCCCCGTGCCTCCTCCTCCTCGACCATCGGTATTTCTATATGTACCCGCAGCATGCCAGGTCATTCTTATGAAGAAAGGACCATAATGACCATAGTCTGCCGGCCACCACTCCTGTGAGTCCGTCATTAGATCATTTAAATCTTTTTTTAATGCATCATAATCAATTTTTTTAAATTCTTCCCTGTAATCAAAGCCCATATCCATAGGATCGGACTTCCTATCGTGTTGATGTAAAATGCCTAAATTTAGTTGATTTGGCCACCAATCTTTATTTGAAGTACCCGTAGAACTATGTGTGGTCATAGCGCCATGCATAACGGGGCATTTATTCTCTTCTGACATAACCATTCCTCAATTAGCTATTTAGATTTTTGATACAATTGTTATACGTAAATCTAAATCAAATTGATGATTTATTAAATAAAAAAGTTAAATTTTTTAATCTTTTTGAATGGTGAAACTATTAGGTAGTGCCGTGATAACTTTGCCATTACTGAAAGAGACAACCAAAGGCTCAGAGTTAAAGTTATATATAACATAATTTAATGAGCCATTTTTCTCAAAAACGAGCGCTGCAGGGTAATCAGAGGCCAACTCACTAGAAACTTTTAGTTGACCTAACGTATCAAAAGTATGTAACCAATGATAAGTGTGTGCCTTTGATTCGCCCGCCTCAGTATCATAATTTAAACCATATTCTGTAAAATCCTCAAGAGCTGAGGTTGCATCAGTCATTGCCCAGAGATTCCACCACAAATCTCGCCATTGATCATCGATTAATCCAGAGGGACGTGAATTAGACGATTCTGATAATCCTAACGCGACGTAATCTCTCATGTAGCTTGAATATTGGCCTACGTGAAGGATTAGAGGATTAGAAGGCAATCCTTGTATACCTAAAATATGTGCGTAAGCTCCACTAAACCAAGTGGCAAAGTCTGCACCGCTACTCCAAATAATTGAAGTAGTTATCTTATCGTAACCTTGCGGAAAATTATCATAGTCTCCTCCAAGATTGTTGTAGCCATCAATGTTATTCCAATACTGCCAATACGCAGCAGCTGTAGAAGCATGCAAATATATTCCCTTATCAACTAATTCAGGTTTATTCATTATTAATCCATAAAGAATGATTGCACCATAAGCATTGGCAGCTTCAGAAGTCGACTCGTTATTATTACCCTGCAATGCATCAGCCCTTCCATCAGCCCATGAAAATCCATTTGCTTGATCAAAATTTCGAAAAGAGGGAAACATTTCATCGTTATCATTGCCTGCAAAATCTCGAATTAATAACTCAATCATGGAACCAAAGTTTTCACTACTGCACCAATCGCGATCAACCCGGCAAATCTCAGAAGCAGCTCTGACGAAATATCCATAATGAAAATGATGGTCCGCAAGTCTCTGATGAGAACCATAAGCCTCCTCTATTCCAAGGAGTGTGTCCCATATCTCGTCATAGACAAAATACTTGACTTCATCTAAATTGCCATCTGTTTCTGCTGTAAACCAGTCTTCTAATTCAACTTTTAGCCAAGAAACAAGTCGATTTGCTTCTTGCTCCATATCAATGGATCTTGCGATAGCAGCTAATTCAGCAACCTTTCCATATGCTTTACCAGACCAATATGTATCAGTGCTATTTATCCAGGAACTTTCTCCATCATCGACGAAGTTTGTAACGAGGGATCTCAAAGTATCAAGATCCATTGAGTTTTCAATGGTTGGCATAAAAGGTAATACACCAACAAAGGGTATTTGATAGTTAAAACTGGTAGTTTCTGCAAATCTTATTACCCCCCTGGCACTCCTAATTTTATAGGGTGAGAGTGCTTGAGCGGAATGCTTCCAATGCAATGGATGCAATCCAGCGATTGTCTCCACAGGATTTCCATTCTGATCTTCGTAGCTATGATTTACTGTTACGGAGTTGTTACTTTTATCAACTTCATAATCAATCAAAACCTGAGATACGACATTTCTGGCAGTATCCTCGAAAAATTTAATCATTTCTTGATCAGGAGTCCCAGCTATATTGGGTAAATATGTCAGGGTATATTCTTTATTTGCGCTACCTAAAGTAATCACATTTGAATCAATATTCGTCTTATCCAGAGCTCCATCACCATTTATTAAAAAGTTATTTCTTATTCCAGCAACATTTGTCCAAATTCCAAAACCAGTTGACGAATCATGAAATATCCCTTTCTCAGCGCCATCAGAAGCTTTAGTTTTAATGACAAGGTCACCTCGATAAACACTGATAAAAATATAGGGAGAACCATGAATAAGAGTTGCATCCATGATATCAAGTTGATTTTCCCTCCATCTAACAGTCACTGATCCATCACTAAAATTTTCTAAAAATGCTTCCATGTTGGAATATTCAGAATTTGCAAGTGCAACTCCATCAAATACCTCAGCAAAGGGTTCGGGACCATTATATTGAGGGAAATTGCCTAAAACCCGATATCCCCCAGGGAGACCCATAACACGCAGCCCTCTATCACTAACGCGAGCTCTTATTGGGTCGGCAGTAAGATGGGCAGTGTCGTTAACATCGCCAACTCTCATCTCTCCCCGAAAAGGAACAGATCCCCACCACTTATGAGTTGGAACATTTTTAGTCGATGCAGCACCAACTATTTGAGGATAAACTTTAACTGGCGTTCCTGTCGGAATCTTAGTTGCTGCATTGCAACCCGGGATAGCTGGCTCAACCACACCAGCATTATATATCCAATTCCCATAATCAACTGCACAACGATAGCTTGCAGGATTAATAATATCTGATACGTTACCCTTACCATATCTAAGCAAATTATATTCAATTTGAGGATCTTCAGGTTCTTCTCCGCCGTCTGTATCTTCCCAACGGATATTATCGATTTGGAACACAGTATCGGTATACTGCGATGCCCATATAACAATGCCTGTATCGATTGATACTAAACTAAGCCCTGCATCAACAAGAGCATCTACTTCAATTGACACTTCCTCCCAACCGTCTTGTCCTTTAACACCAAGTGATCGATCACCTGATGTGCATGGATATACACAATCTACTTTCATACTATAGGCGCTATCACCACTTATTGTTTTGATATCAAGCTTAATTTGACCGCCTGCATAGACCGATAGATTCTGAGGATTTGCTGTTTTTATATAAAAGATTGCGTGTTGACCAGCTGAGCTATGCTCAATTTGAATGACTTGACCCCGATCTGGATCATCAACCAACTCCCAAGCAATATTAGGACAACCTTCTCCCCCATCGTTATTACAATTACCCCAACTAATTCCCGAGTCCGCTCCATTAAATCCTTCATCCCATGTTGGATCGACCGCACCATTGGTAAAGACATTTAATATCCGTGTTTTAGGACCAAGTACTCCGACTGTTCGACTAACAGAAGCACTATTATTTGAGGTATCAGTGGCAGTGTAGGTGATGGTATAGGTGCCAGCAGCAGTTGTATCCACAGAACCTGTTTTAACAAGCTCTACATCACCATCAATATTATCGCCATCAACCGCATCAGTAGCAGTAGCACCCGCATCGGTATAAGAGGCATTCTGATCAACCTCAACCGTCGACTCACCCAACAACGTAATCACCGGAGCGGTCGTATCAGCAACAGTCACTGTCCTAGTTAATGGCTTAGCCGTATTACCCTCACTATCAACCGCCGTATACGTCAATACATAAACACCCGCAACACTTGAGTTAACCGATCCACTCACACTCACCGCAACAGATCCATCCGCATAGTCCATCGCGGTTGCACCCGCATCAACATAATCTGTCGCCTGCTCATGATCCAACACCGCACTACCCAACAACGTAATGTAAGGCGCACTGGGCATCAAATTACCAATAAACCCTTCTAAGTCCGATGAGCTGGTGCGAGTCGCACCATTAGCAACAACACCAACGGTTAATGTATCTCCACTTAATCCAAACAGATATCTAAGTAATAACAATCCATCGGTTAATGCATCAACATTACCGTCTCCATCAATATCACCTGAAGCGTCATAGACCAGAGCAAGCTCACGCTCTATATCTGATGCAG
>CACLAG010000024.1:0-23379 GCA_902604945.1 uncultured SAR92 cluster bacterium
ACTGGCGTTAAGCGCCGCTGGAAACTCTAAAAGTGAAGATAATATTAAAGCCTTTTTAGACGGTGTTTATGCCACTGACAACGTCGATGAAATAATTCAGATTAATAACGATGCCCCAGAAATCTTTCCTATAGGTTTAACGAATGTGATTTTTAATGCTGTTGACTCAAGCGGAAATGTTGCTAATGCAGTTTCTGCGTCTGTTTTTGTCAAGACATCACAAAACAATATCGAGCCTGATGATACTAGATTAACTTATACAGGCCGATGGGATCTTTCGAGTCCAAAACAACCATTAAATTATTGGCAAGGAACGTCAATAAAATTTATGACTAATGGCTCATCAGCCTCTATAAATCTCAGCGCTACAACAAATGAGGAATATAGAGTTTTAATTAATGGAAACCCTAATGAAAGTAAACTAAAAGTATCACCAGATCAAACTAACTATCTCATAGCTACCTCACTTGGGGGATCGTCATCCCATCTTATTGAAATATTTAAAGAGACAAATACTGGTTCCGTAATATTTTCAGGGATTGATATACAGAATGGAACAATTTTTAAACACGATCAACCGAAGGAACTTAGAATAGCGTTTTTTGGAGATTCAAATATGGAAGGATATTCACTTTATAGTGAAAAGGATCGAGGTGGTATGGGGACTTATTATGCTTATCCCTCCATGACTTCTCGCATGCTCGATGCCGATGCGCAAATCATGGCAAAGAGTGGTGCTACTCTTGCGGGATCAGGATTAAACAATGTCACAGATTTCATAAAATCAGTTAACTGGCCAATTCAAAATCAAGATCTTATAGATACCTTTAATCCAGATGTAATTGTAGTGAATGCGGGAGCAAACGACATTTATTCTGCTAGTGGAGGTAATCAAAAAACCATAATCAAGCAAAGATATGAGTTAGTTATAGAGAATTTAAGAGAATTTTATGGGTCTAGCCCGCATATCGTGCTTATGAACGCATATGGTTGGGATATCAATGAGCCTGCAAACTATAGCTATGAGTTACTCTCCAATTTAGATAATATATCCGTACTCCTCTTTCCTTGGTGCTGGGAGCAATGGCATGGAACGATGATTGAGCATGCCGGACAATCGCGATTACTAGCAAATCATGTCTCTAAATTAAATCACAATTGGTCAATAATCTCAGATGCAGAAGTATTTAATCCTTTCGGCAGTCAAAATTTAATAACAAATGGAAGTTTCGAGTATGCTGCAACCGATGGATTCAATTCATTCGGATGGAGATATTTCGAGGATGGAGTTGAAAGAATCAATGATTCAGATTCTGCAGCTGAAGGTAACTATTATATTCGTTTGAACGCCAGTGAATTCGTACATCAGGGGCAAGATGCAACTGGTGACTTTATCCCTGGAGCGGCTCCAGAGGGTCAAATTTATGAATTTTCTGCAATGATAAGAACCAACTCGGCCTCTGGCACTGCCGAAATATCAATGGATTTTGAGGGTCAAAACTTGTACGGACGAGGAAATACTCAAACAAAAGTATTTTCAGTTACTAATGAGTGGTCTGAGTACTCTGGTGAATTTGTCGCACCAAGCGACACTTGGAAAATTTATTTTGTGTTGAGATCTCAAATGGGCCAAATCGATTTTGACCAAGTAGAGTTGAATATTAAATCCGCGAATTAGATTGATATTAAGAGGCCAGTGATCGCTCCCTCAACTTTCCAAGTAAATCACGAACCCGAGCCGCATCTTCAAATTCTAAGTTCTTTGCATGTTTGTACATCTGATCCTCAAGATTTTTAATCTCCAGAGCGATATTGGCTATTGGCTTTGAGTTTAAAATTTCATTAGCAAGAGTTTGATTTTTCGAACCACGACCTGATCGATTTTTGAGGGTGGTATTGGCTCCCTCCATAATATCTCGAACTGCCTTTTTAATGCCCTCTGGCTTGATACCGTGTTTTAAATTGAACTCAATTTGCATCTTTCTCCTACGATTGGTTTCACTAATAGCTCTCTCCATCGAACCCGTTGTTTTATCAGCGTAAAGGATAGCTTTGCCATTTATATTTCTCGCAGCTCGACCAATCGTTTGAATCAATGATTGTTCTGACCGCAAAAATCCCTCTTTATCTGCATCAAAAACAGAGACTAATGAAACCTCTGGCATATCCAATCCTTCTCGCAAAAGATTGATACCAACGAGAACATCAAATTCACCAAGTCTCAGGTCTCTAATAATTTCAACTCGTTCTACCGTGTCAATATCCGAGTGAAGATATCTTACTCGAACACCGTGCTCATCTAGGTACTGAGTTAAGTCTTCAGCCATTCTTTTCGTTAACACTGTTATCAATACTCTCTCATTCCGCTCGACTCTTGCGTTTATCTCTGAGAGTGAATGATCAACTTGTGATGATGCGGGATGAATTTCTATGATTGGATCCAGCAAACCAGTTGGTCTAACTACTTGTTCAACAACTTGACCAGTATTTGCATCTTCGTATCGACTCGGGGTCGCTGAGACAAATATCATTTGCGGCGCTAGACTTTCCCACTCATCAAAGCGCAGTGGTCGATTATCAAGAGCTGATGGAAGTCTAAAACCATATTCAACTAAAGTTTCCTTTCTTGACCTGTCACCTTTGTACATAGCCCCTAACTGCGGTATCGTGACGTGCGACTCATCAATCACGAGTAATGCGTCATCTGGCAAAAAATCAAAAAGAGTGGGAGGTGGTTCTCCCGGTGCCCTACCAGACAAGTAACGAGAATAATTTTCAATACCGTTGCAATACCCTAATTCTCTCATCATCTCCGTATCATAGCGGACTCGCTCTCCTAATCGCTGCGCTTCAACAAGTTTTTCTCTCGATCGAAGTTGCTCAAGTCTCTCATTCAGCTCGATTTGAATGGCGTCGGCTGCATTAACAATTGTTTCGCGAGGAGTCACATAATGTGTCTTTGGATAAACGGTGAATCGCGGTACATCACGCAATACTTCTCCTGTCAAAGGATCAAAAAGCGACAACCGCTCTACTTCATCATCAAATAGCTCTATCCTCAGTGCTTCATGGTCAGAATCAGCAGGATAAACATCAATCACATCACCCCTTACCCGATAGGAAGATCTCTCAAAAGCTATGTCATTTCTTTTATATTGAAGTTCCGCCAATCTTCGCAAAACTGCTCGCTGATCGATTCTCTCACCACGAGATATATGCAACACCATTTTTAGGTAGGAATCTGGTGATCCAAGTCCATAGATAGAAGAAACCGTCGCTACAACAATTACATCCCTTCTCTCTATCAAAGATTTAGTAGCCGATAATCTCATTTGCTCAATATGCGCATTTACCGATGAGTCTTTTTCAATAAACGTATCTGATGATGGAACATAGGCTTCAGGTTGATAGTAATCAAAATAGGAAACAAAATACTCCACGGCATTTCGGGGAAAAACTTCTTTAAATTCCCCGTAAAGCTGAGCAGCTAGTGTTTTGTTATGCACCAGAACGATAGTCGGACGCTGAACATTCTCAATGACATTAGCAACGGTAAAAGTTTTGCCTGAGCCGGTAACACCAAGAAGCGTTTGGCTCGCCAAACCATTCTGCAATCCTGTGACTATTTCATTGATTGCATTTGGTTGGTCACCCGCCGGTTTGTAGGGGCTCTCTATTTTGAATAATCGATTATTTTTTATCATAGTTCTGCAAGCATGGTGGTTTTTTGGGATCCCTATGATTTGCTTTACTCTGACACAAATCTCTAAAAAACATTTTATTTTTATCTCCCAGCTTCTTTAATAAACCTTCAAATTTAAAGTCTCTAAAATCTTGTCTGTAACTATTTTTCTTTAAATTTACATACGTAACGCCTTTAAATCTAAAATCTGCACCTTTCCATTGATCATCACCAGAACGCTTCAACAGAAGATCCAGATGAATATCAGGTAATCTGGGCGAGTCCATATTAACCTTTAACCAAGCAAGAGTTTGTTGGTCGTTAAGTTTTATATCGATCACATTTAATTTCTGCTCACCGTAAAAGGATAAACTCTCAAATGCATACCTAATAAGTGTTACTTCCAATACTCTTGAAAGCTCTTTGAATTGTGACCTAGACAAGGCATTAAATATTTCATCTCCGATCAGAGCTTTGGCTGTAGCTTCAAAATCCCAATTATCTAAAAATGTTTCATTTAGAAATTCCCAATATCTGTTAGGGTATTTAGAGTAATTCTTATAATTTGCAAGTAATTTATTGGTGACATTGTGTCCTAACAATGATTCATAACTATCCATTAACTTTGTTTCTCGCGAAACAATGGGTGAATCAACCTCTGCTGCCAACTGAGTTGGTATCCAAAAAAAGAAAAATAATAAGTACAAAAAAGATTGCAATTTGGAATATCCAGTTAAATATCTAAAAGACAGAAAACTCTTGATCCCTACAGTATTCTTTATTTTTAAGATCAACAAGGAATATGTATCCAAACCATTAAAAATAACTTCTCAATGACAATTTTAACTGTAGTCTTGCGATTGACTCAGATGTTCTTAATGCTAAAATGTTGCTCATTCCGCCTTAGCTCAGTTGGTAGAGCAAATGACTGTTAATCATTGGGTCGCTGGTTCGAGCCCAGCAGGCGGAGCCAAATTAAAAAAAGGCTGCAAAGTGTGCGGCCTTTGTGTCTAATTTGGATCCAATGGTCTTTCTTTAAACAAAAAAATAACCTAACTTTTTTCAACCGTGGCTATAACCGTCTACCAGGTTTATGAGATCAAAACTAATCTAAGACCTACATTTTTAATTTTTTAGGTTCAACAAAATTCTATTTGATCAATTTTCCTTAAGTTATCAAAAATAATCGCCGCAAAAAGACCTCTCACCAAAATATTCCGTGTACGTTAAACTATAGATCAAGTCGTCCGTAACGTAACCGATAAAAACCAGGATCATTGCTGGAATCAGATATGACGGACGAAATTCTCATTTCAAGTAGAACAGCCCCGTCGGCATCGAACTCTATGAGCGCTGCCCCAAAATTGGGGCTGGGATCTTTCCAAACCTTGGTTAAATCAGGCCAATCTATCTTTCTATAAGGTAAGTCGTAGCCGTCGTTTCATCAAATTTTTTATCTAGCTTTTATGAGTTGCCCTCGAAAGCTGAGTGACTGGCCGACAGCTAAGTGGCTCACAAACTCGACCTTAATTGACTACTCAAGAAACTGAATCTCTATTTACCTACTCGGTTTCAAAAGTTCGTTCATCTGAATTGTCTTCCAGAAATTCATATTGAAGTGTACGAGACAAGCCTTCCTTTAAGCTAACTGATGGAATGAAACCAGTTTTACTGACTGACGATTCGAATTGTGTGGTACTCATAAATTTCTTAACCCGAAGACTACTTAAGGGTAGCGCTTTTCTTGTTACTTTAGTGAAAATGTCAGCAAGATACCCAATTATCTCACCGAAGAAAGCAGGAAATCTTAACCCAACATTATTTTTTCCAAATAATATCTTTCTCACCTCAGAAATCAAAGTATTCATATCAAAATCCGGCTTATCAATATAGTTATAAATATGCAATCCAGGCTTAAACGACAAACTGTACCTCAAAAATTCTGCCACATTTTCAACATATGCCATGGATTTCTTGTTTTTTCCGTTACCAAACATCACAAACCTTAACGAAGCAATTTGCTTCAGTAAATTGTAAACGTTTCCTCTATTGCCTTCACCAAATATTACTGTTGGCCTTACAATGACAAGAGTACGATTTTCTGGGTCCTCTGCTTGCCATTCTTTATATACCTGTTCCGCTAAATACTTGGTGCGACCATAATCATTAAAATAATTTGGCTCACCCGATTCATCGGTATTTGCTGGAGCAAAACCGTAAATAGCAACAGAACTGGTAAATATGATTCTATTTATATTATGTTTGCGGGCAGCTGTGCAGACGTTTGCTGAACCTTGAACATTTACATCATCATAACGGCTAAGTGGACGAACATCGTCACGATGAACAGCGGCCAAATTGATTATGATATTTGAGTTTTTCAGCTGATCTAGAGTATTAACATTCTCAATATCTATACTAAAAACATCAACTTCATCATTGACTACAATGTCATATTTTTTATAAGAAATACCGTCTTTGACAAATTTATTACCAAGCCTTGAGCCAACAAACCCAGCTCCGCCAATAATAGCAACTTCATTTTCCTCTAAAAAAGGTTTATTAGTCATTTTTAAAAAGCTTCTTTCTTGACAGCCATTAGCGTCGACCGGATACCAAGTACGATATCTGACGCATCAATCCCGAAAGTAAATCCAATTTTATTTGAATTTAGACGCGAGCTCGCAGGCCGTTTCGCTTGAGTTGGGAATTCTTCTGTGGTTACGGCTACAATATTAGGCTTACTCATAATCGCCTTAAGCTCCAGCGCTTCATCAAAAATGACTTTAGCAAATTCAGCCCACGAATAACAAGCATTGCCACCAAAATGATATAAATCTGAATCTAACTCATTTGATTCAAGACTCCCTAAAATGACGACAATGGCAGCAGCTATGTCCTGCGCATAAGTAGGACACCCAATTTGATCTCCCACTACACGTAGCTCAGTTCGCTCAGCACCCAGACGCAATACAGTTTTAAGAAAATTATTACCATACTCGCTAAATACCCAAGCCGTTCTTATTATAATATGCTTGCACCCTGAAGACTGAACTGCCAGCTCACCTTTAAGCTTTGTGTCTCCGTAAACGTTTTGTGGGTTGGGTTTATCAATTTCTTTATAAGCTACCTCAGACACACCGTCAAAAACATAATCTGTGGAAACGTGCACTAACCAGCATCCCACCTGACTACAAACATGAGCAATATTGGCGACCGCAAGATGATTAATGAGATCAGCATTTTGCTGCTCTTGCTCAGCCTTATCAACTGCCGTATATGCAGTAGCATTAATTATTACATTAGGGGCAATCTTTTCAATCTGACTCTTCATATCCTGGAATTTTACAATATCTATCTCATTACGAGTTGTGTATATAACCTTATGGCCTGTCCCTTTTAACTGATCATGTAAACACCGTCCGAGCTGGCCGCTATAGCCGAGTACAAGTACTTTCATCGCTTCAAGTCCGCTAGTCTGCCAGCACTCAAATCTTTATTAGACAAAACCGGCTTCTTTATGGGCCAAGCGATATTTAAATCAGAATCATTCCATAGAATACTGCCCTCGTCAGACGGATCATAGTAGTCAGTACACTTATATTCAAAATCGGCACTATCTGAAAGTACCACAAAACCATGCGCAAAGCCTGGAGGTATCCAGAGTTGAGTTTTATTATCCTCTGATAAAATCAGTCCTTCCCATTGACTGTAAGTTGGAGAATCCTTTCGTATATCAACAGCCACATCATAAACCTCACCCCTAACTACTCTGACCAATTTGCCTTGCGGCTTATTTTTTTGAAAATGAAGCCCTCTGAGGACACCTCTCGCTGAGCGAGAGTGATTATCCTGTACGAAGGGCAAAGTTATTTGAGCTAAATCAGCATATCTTTTCGCTTCAAATGTCTCTAAGAAGAAACCACGATCATCGCCAAAGATCCTAGGCTCAATAATTACGCAACCCTCCAATTTAGTTGGAATAACCTTCATTGATCACCCTCTGCGATTTCAGCTAGATATTGACCATACTTTGTCTTTCTAAGTGCATACGCTTGTTTTAACAAGGAATCCTTTGTAATCCATCCATAATGAAAAGCAATCTCCTCCAAACAGGCCACTTTAAGTCCCTGTCGGTGCTCAATCGTTTGAACAAACTGGCCAGCTTCAATTAAAGAGTCATGCGTACCAGTATCTAACCAAGCAAAGCCTCGACCTAATAATTCAACTGTTAGATCACCCCTATTCAGATATGCATTATTGACATCAGTAATTTCTAGCTCATTACGCACAGAAGGTTTTATGGACTTGGCTATTCTGATGACATCGTTATCATAAAAATAAAGTCCTGTTACCGCATAATTAGATCTGGGTATTTCAGGCTTCTCTTCAATGGCAATGACCTTGCCATTATTGTCAAAATCAACAACACCAAAACGTTCAGGATCTTTTACATGGTAACCGAAAATAGTAGCACCACTAATTTTAGAAATTGCATTATTTAAATTTTTTGAAAAATATTGTCCATAAAAAATATTATCTCCAAGAACAAGGGCAACATTGCAATTACCTATAAAATCCTCACCAATTATGAAAGCTTGGGCCAGGCCATCGGGGCTCGGCTGAATTGCATATTCAATTTCAATACCTAAATCTGATCCATCACCTAATAGTCGCTTGTAACCTGAAATATCATCAAGAGTCGAAATAACTAATATTTCTTTAATACCCGCCAACATCAATACAGATATTGGGTAATAGATCATTGGTTTATCATATACTGGTAATAGCTGCTTTGACACACCCTTGGTTATTGGATAAAGACGCGTTCCAGATCCTCCTGCCAAGACGATTCCTTTATAGTTGGCACTCATTTTAATCTCCCAGACGCTGAAGACGATAGGCCCCTGAGAGTACTCTCTTCCACCAATCTCTATTATCCAAATACCATTGCACTGTTTTGCGCAGCCCCGTTTCAAATGTTTCCGAAGGGACCCAACCCAGCTCGAGCCGGATCTTACTGGCATCAATCGCATAGCGAGCATCATGACCAGGCCGATCCTTGACAAACTTAATCAAATCTCGATAGTTTTTCACATTTGTTGGTTTCACTGGCGCTAACTCTTCTAAAAGGTCACAAATAGTTTCAACTACTTCAATATTGGTTTTTTCATTATGACCACCTATATTATAACTCCCACCAATCTCGCCTTCAGACATAACCTTCAGTAATGCTTTGGCATGGTCCTCAACATACAACCAGTCACGTATCTGAAGTCCATCTCCATAAATTGGCAACGGTTTACCATGGATTGCATTAAGGATAATATGAGGAATAAGCTTCTCCGGAAAATGATAGGGTCCGTAATTATTAGAGCAATTTGAGATAACTATTGGAAGACCATATGTTCGACCCCATGCTCTAACCAAATGATCGGACGCAGCCTTGCTTGCCGAGTATGGTGATGAGGGCGAATACGCTGTGGTCTCAGAGAATAAGCCGCATGTATCTATGAGATCACCATAAACTTCATCAGTAGAGACATGATGAAAACGAAATACTTGCTTCGCAACACCACTTAAGGTTTCATAATAATAGCGCGCGCAATTCAAAAGGTTAAACGTTCCATTAATATTAGTCCGGATAAATTCATCCGGCATATCGATAGATCGATCAACATGACTCTCTGCAGCAAGATGCATAATTACTGACGGTCTATGGTTGTTGAAAATATGCTCGACCATAGATTTATCGCATATATCAACTTCTTCAAAGCAATATTTTGGATTTTCGTCCAAACCAGCGAGAGACTCTAAATTTCCTGCGTAGGTCAATTTATCAACGTTTATCACCGACATATCAGTATGAGTCAAAATATGTCGGATCACAGAACTTCCAATGAAACCTGCTCCCCCAGTCAACATAATTTTCAATTCACTATGCCTTTTTTTGTTAGACAAATTAGCTGACTATCATGAAATCGCATTTGGATAATCAGAGTAATATTTTCGTAAAACTTTTTCTAGGTAATCTGGCCCGTAAGAGATTACCTTATTATCAATCGCAATTTTAACAAAGTCTGATTCAGGATATTTCACAGGGACACCCTTTACGGATCTGTGCAGACTAGTCTGATTCAGAAGCGCCTGAAAAATTTCGACTAGTTCACTAACTTCATGATGAACTGGCATGGCAAAACTATATAAATTCCTTCTATAATCAGAGTTGAAAAGATACTTTGTTAGTTCCACAACATCTGACACGTCGATAAGGTTTCTTAATGCCCCATGATACAAGTCATACCTCTCTTTATTGTAGATTTTTGAAGCAATAAAATTAGTGAGGGTATGCTTATTCTTACATTCTCCCACAACTTGTGGAAGACGAACTATAATATTTTCAGATTTTGATAACACTAGCGCTTCCATTTCTTTCTTGTGGATAATATATAAACTATTTTTTAGACTTTTATCTTGAACGCTACAAGTACTAAAGTACAATAGCCTTCGAGAACGATCTAACCAATACTTTAGTAAATCAGATTCACGAGCAAATTCTGATTGTCTGTGCTCTTGCGAATTAGAGACGCCGCTTGCAAAGCAAGTCAAATGCTTGCCAAAGTCCAACTCTTGAAAGGCCGATGCAATTAATCCAGAACCAATAATATTCATTCAGAATCTCTCAAATATTTCTGATAAATAAAGCCTCGAAGGGACGCTGGAGCCGCCAAAATTGAACTTTTAAGTATAAAATCATAAAAAGCATAAAACGGTCTTTTCTTTAGATGTTTAATTAAAAACTTTTGCATGGAGTATTCGGACAGTATCATCTTAATACCACCTCTTCGCTTGTACATATTTATGTCCGCTGTGGCATCGACTAAGATCTTTTGACTATTACCTGCAACTACGCCACTTTCAAGTAGCAAGACCCACAAGCCCCAATCCTCAAGCAAATAAACATCCGGATAACCGCCCACCGACATAACAGCTTTATAGTCAAATGCTACTGTCATATGATTGAAAGGGTTCCTTCGCATGCCATAACAGGTGATCTCGTCATGATCGGAGGGACAGCGTTTAACAGCGAGCTGATTCCCATCAATATCTCGTTCTATAATCGCACCGCCCACTAGTTTAAGTCCAGACTCAAGCATCTCAAGTTGCGTAGAAAATCGATAAGGACGGTTAATATCATCTCCGTCGGCCCGAAATACATATTTAGTTTTAACGGCCTTTAAACCTTCATTTAGAGCTTTGGTTAGACCCACATTTTTAGGTAACCATATGACATTGATAAAAGAACGGGACTCATAATTTTTTATTTTTAATTTAAATTCGTCACTTACAGGACCGTCCACAACAACGATAATTTCATCAGGCTTTATCGAATTATTAAGACAACTATCTACTGCTTTATCAAACAGAAGACATAAATCTGGACGATTAAATGTAGGCATTAGGACTGTAAAGGAGCTCATCGCCAAGTCCAGATACCAACACACAAAGAGATCAATCCCCTAAGCTGACTGAGTGGAGATAAAGAGAAAAAATGAGGACAAAAGTCAAAAACTGAATTGGAATGCTTCACCCCTTCAATCTGAAGGTTTCTTCGCCCAATACAGAAGTTTTCTCTTTCAATCTTGCCTCTTGCTTTCATAAACTCTCTGACACTTGGCCGATAGTCTCGCTCTTTAATAGGCCCTCCAAATTGTGCAAAATACAGAACTTGCTCAGGATGAAGATTAGATAAAAAATTTTCTCTTCTATCAAAATAGTGGGTGTCGAATTTTTTATATCTAGTTAAATCTATATTTATCTCAAGAGACTTCTCCCAGATCCTTGTGAGTTGTTCGGTCACACCAATCTGAAAATAATCAATTCCATAAAATGGGTATGGCAAGCTAATGCTTTTAGAGTTTAATAACAACTTCTTTTTAGATGAAATAAAATCATCAAAGATCTTCCTCAAATTGTCTCCGGTGAAATAACAATCGGATCTAAATTTAACCGCATATTTTGTTTGGCAAATTTTTAAGCCACCCAGCGTCGAAATACACTGATTTTCAAAATTCAAAGCCCATCTCTCACCCTTAACTTTGTAATGTTTTGCTGGGCCATTTGATACTTGCATCACATTTTTGGATATTTGCTTTACTCCAACTGAACTTCCCCATATCGAAACTATAATTTTACTCTCGGGAAAGTACTTTCCAATCTGTGACCTCTCGAGAACATCACTAACATCAGTCTGTTGAATGCCACCCTGGATAATAAATGTAACGTCTTGCATAAAATTACCTTACTTGACAACAGTCTAAAAATTGAAATTTAAAACAATTTATTTAGTTAAAAATGAGCCTAAACGTCTTATGTAAAAAGACATGTAGCTCGGGAATCCTAAAAGCCTCACTACAATCCTGCAGTAGAAAAAACCATAAAATCTCCAGGCCCTGACCACGCTTGGGTATTGCTGTCGGAGAGCAGATAACTCCTTACCAAGCAGCCCTCTGACCGCTCCATTGCTCGACCATGTAATTGAATTTTCATAAAACACGCTTCTAATAGAGGATGATCTACTCAAAAAATTTATGTTTTCTGACAAGGAGAATACTCTGCTATACCACTCCGTATCAACCAACCAGGTTAATTTCGAGTCAAAATGTGGCCTCACATCCTGACTAATGATGAGTGAGGAAGTGGGACCGATAAAATTGAATACTGGCAGAAAAATCTTCAGAACACCGTAGCTTCGCCGCTGCAGGGGTGAGCTTACTTTCCTCTTGATTCCATTCTTATTTTGAACAGTAAAGGGCAGCACTAAACACGACTTTCTTTGATTGTAGTAACTTGTAACAACCTCTAAAAACTTAGTATTGGTATGAAATTCGTCGTGATGGACTAGTGTATAAAAATTTGCGTTCACTTGCGTTAGGAGATAATTCCAATTATGCACTGCTCCTGCTGATCCCTCCCTTTTTATATAACTAATTCTATCTTCACATTTACTCGATATGAAGCTCGAAATAGCATTTGCAATAACAATATCGTCAGAGTCATCAGAGACAATAATAGAGACATTAGGTAGCTCGCAAAATGTTTCAACGATTCTCTTAACGCCGTCAATGTTATTGAATGATGGAATTAGCACACATAAGTCGAAATCAAAAGGCATAAATTTTTACTCTAAGAGGATTTTTTATAGTTGCTGTTTAATATCAACAATATTCCTGACAGGAACTGAAAGAACTTTGTCTCCATTGCTGCAAACTCCGTTAAACACTGGACACACGTAATGCAAATCATTGTATTTGTAGAATGGCTTCATTAATACATCAGAAAATGCCCTAATGTAACAACCAATATTCTGATAAACATAGACCCCGGCTGAAGCGTACCTCGATATAACATTCTTCTCTTGAGCTTCTTTAAATTTACCATCATCATCGAAAGCCAGATAACTATATGAGCTGTCGTTACTTTCAAAAGTCAAACCTAGCGCGGATGAATCTTTTAACAGCAATCTCATCTCGAAGGAAGTCAATTCGCAATCAAAGAGAATATCAGCCAGATCAATTATAATCGGTGACTCTGCATCATCCACTAAGCCGCATGCGATTAAAGCGCTGAATGCCGCACCTCCTGATGGATGCGACATAAAGCATAATTTACAAAGTGGAAACCATTTCCTAAGAGCTCTCTCTACGAAATTTCGCTCCTCCACTCCATCCTTAAGGACAAAAATATATTCCTCAACTCCAGCACTCCATGATCGTGAAGTTAATGCTTTAACCAAAATTGGATGACCATCAACAATTATCTCCGCTTTCGTATGTCCCTCTGTAATTACGAAATCTGGTCCTGCTAGGGGGACGATAACCTTCATTTAATAAGGGGGCAGTCTGTTGACGGAGAAGCTCCAATGGATTCGAGATAGCGATTTAAATCATTTGGAGTACCAATACCACTCATAGATTCAGAATTAATCTCATAAATACCAATCTTTGCTCCATTTGAAATCATGTAGTTGTACACTGGGCATGTGTAAAACTCACCATTGACCCGGTCGTTTGCAACAATCATATCTAAAGCGCCATCTACAAAGTCGCTCCCTTTGGTAAAGTAATAAATACCAACTGTTGCTAAATCCGAAATAGGATTCTTCTCTGCAACCTCAACAACTAGTCCATTTTCGTCGACTTTCGCAAATGACCACTTGGGATCCCGACTCTGGTCTCGAAAGACTAAAATTGACCCATCAAGTTTCCTATTATGGCAGTCCTGGATATAATCATTAACATCAAATTTTACAATCTGGTCACTATTCGCGATGAGTAGAGGCAAGGAATTATTTATATACTTTCTTGCATAAAGAACTGTTGCAGCGGTGCCTTCAGTGTAGCTGTCTAAAGCCATTAAGTTGTTAACTTTCTTTCGAAGCATTTCTGTATGCTGAGGTTTTGAATCAAGTAGCTCTTTCTGAATAATAACTGTGACAACTGAATTGTTTACGCCGACATTATCTAGGACCTGATTGATCATTGACTTTCCACCCACATCGATGAATGGTTTGGGTGTCTTCCACCCTGCCTTCGCAAATCTGCTCCCAAGACCTGCGGCTGGAACAATAAGATTAATCTTTTCAAAAACTGATTCAAATGACTTTGGTTTTATTCTACTGAAAGAATTATTTTCAAACTCTAAAATCTTTGCCGGCGAGTAAAAACTATGATAATCCTCAGCAGCTATAGAATAGCTGATCACTTTTCCACCCGATAAGATGACCTCATTAATCACAGCACTAAGATAAAAAATATTATCGACACTAGCACTCTTCAATATAGATTTTTTTGCACCGTCAACAAACATGTTTGCTTCTCTAAAATAATAAAATCCTGCAATAGCATTATTTGAAGCAACTGACTTTTCAAAAGTTTGGAGGACAGTTCCATTATCATCTAAAACAGCATAGGACCATCTTGGATGTGCCGATGGAAAAGTGATCACGCCTGCATTCGCATTATGTTCTTCAAAGAATTTGCTTACACAAAAAATATCTGTTTCTATAATTTGATCAGAATTTACAATGATCAGTGGATCACCAAGGTCAATAACATCAATTGCTAGCAAAGCAGAGCAGGTTGCGCCCATAGTTTCGATCTTTTTCTCCACGATATGGATATTCTCTCCCGCCAATAATGAGAGAGTGCTTCCAAGTGAAAATTTAGTAGCATCTTGTTGGCTAATTACAAAAATAAATTTTGGGTCCTCAAAATTTTTAGAAAAATTATTTATTACACGTGAAATCATCAACTCTCCTGCAACTTCAATTAGCGGCTTGGGAAAAAAGAATTCACTTTTAGGAAAGAAAGGAGAATCACTCGAGATAGGAATTAAAATTTGCATTTTCTTACTCCGAGATAGAGAGGTTTATTTCATTGATCTTATTTTCTATATTTTGAAGTGTCACATCTGCAGGGGTTCCAATTTTTAACAGATAACAACCGCTGGCAATAGCTGCTTTTATGCCGTTCTCATTATCCTCAAGAATTAGACATTCTTCAGGTTTCAATCCAAAATCTTCTACTGCTTTTAAATAAATTTCAGGGTCGGGTTTGCTTTTATGAACATCTTCATTTGACAAAACCAAATCGATATATTTGTCAAGATCAGACAAAGACATCATGGAAACTATGGTATTACGAACAGAATTGGAGCAAACCGCTATTTTCAAGCCACTTTTATGTAAATGACATAATGCATTTTGATGATTGAAAGTAGGCTTGCATTTTTGATAAGTAATCTCGATAGTGAAGCGTTGCTTTAACTCATTCAAAAAATCATGAAGCCCGACTGGTAAATTATAAACCTCAGATAGTATCTCAAGTTTTCTGCGGGTAGGAAGGCCATCAAAAGTGGACAAATGACTCTCTCTGCTAATGCCAAAACCAAAGGCCCCTAGAGCTCTATTTAGAGCATCATAGTGCCAATCTTTTGCGTCTATTAAAACACCATCCATATCAAAAAGTATCGCCTTAATCATTTAGTTAACCTCAAAAAATTTGTATGCGTCCACTGGAAAATCGGTGCAAAGATAAAATTTCTCACTCTGAAAGGCGTTGTCTGATAGTAAATCCGCCCATATCCCTTCATGATTACGCCCGTGAAGCTCTGGCGAGACAAGAGCTACTGAATATCCATCCTTCAGGAGCGTCTTTGCAGTTTTGACTTGAGGGAATGTCCCAGAGAAATTGTCTACCCAAATCCCAGCTTGTTGCTTAAAAAATTTTCGCTGATTTTCGTACTCACTTACTCTGCTAAAAACCGTCAAACCAGCATCAAAATATGATCTCATATCTGGAACTGACATATCGAAAACAAAGTAATTTTTCATGTTTATGTGATGCGACCTAAGTATCGCACTTAATTTAGCAGACAATCCATCACTTTTTATATTTAAAGCCAGGATACTAGAACTATTGGAGACCGAGTAATGGCCCATCAGATCCTTCAGAAGCATATCATTACCCATAGGAGGATCATGCGAGATAATAAGCTCACCGCACAAATCCCTCACGTCTGTCTCGATGCCGAAACCTAAATCTAAAGCTTTGAACAAAGCATTGGAGGAATTTTTTTCCTCCTCGCAAAACCATAATCCTCGGTGCGCTAAAATATTTGACTTTTTCATACAGCGATTCCTAAAGTTATATCAGAGAATTTAAGCTATCAAGTTGACTGAATACTCTTATCTGGTTTATCTTCATTTAGTCCTTTAAGAATTGATAAAGCCAAAACGTAACTGAACATTATAGTGAGTTTTAGAAATCCACTATTGACCATCAACATTAAGAATAAAGTTGCCAAAATTCCCATTGTATGATTTTTTTTAAGTTTGAATCGTCGCACGGCATAAATAGTTGAAGCAATAAATAAGGCTAAACCAATTAATCCAAAATCATTCAGCGTTCCAAGTAAAAAACTATCGCCACTGATTGTTCGCATTCCTGATGTATGTAATCCAGTGTTCTCACCCACTTGATTACCCATAAAAAAAGTGAGCAAATCTAAATTCTCTGCAAGAAGACGCCATTGTTCGAGACGAGCAAAATCGGAGAAACGAATCATATCGCGGTAACCATCCAAAATTACTTCAAAATTCACAAACGGTAATACGATCAGCAGAATAGATAGGAAGAAGTAATGGGACATACGAAAACGAAATACCATCTCCAAAAACAAGATTATAAATATACTCAAAAACATAGATCTTGAAAAACAAAATACTACCGAAAATATAAAAGCTGAGGTAACAAACTTTCCAAACCCATGACCTATTCTTGAACCATAAAAGATAATCCAAAAAACTGCTAACAGGTAATTAGCATATCCGATTACCGTTCCACCAATACCCCCTGTTGACCTAAAGATACCCAAACCATTACCGCTAACTACGTTGCCTCCAGCATCTCTCAAGACAGCTACATCAAATATTAAGGGATGCTGAAGCGCTGATATGGCAAAGGTATAAATGAAATAACTTAAAAATATGTTTTTCAACCTGTCAATACATTGCCTACTGAGATTAAAAGATAATACATGTAGAAAAAGGAAAAACATTGCAATACGAACTGCGCTGTAAGTCGAGGCGATAAGGTATTCCAGCTTAAATTCACTGAAAAACATAATCTGTAATTCTGCAAAATATCGCAAGCAAACATAGATCAAAACAAGTAAGGTCAAGATACCCATGTTTCCTCTCGTATGCAGCGAAAAGTATAAAAAGCTCAAAAGCAGTAAAATTAACTGAAGGCCTGTGATCAATTGATTTGATATTCCAAAAAATATATCTACCCAGGGCTTAATTGCATTGAAACTAAAAAAAACTGCAGTGACTATAACTAGATTATTTTCAAACCTATTTTTTATTAAATCAGAGCCACATCTATCCATAAGATTAATGTCCCACAAGAAATATAACTACTTAGTTTTTTATGAACTACACAGGCTTTTCAAATTAAAATTTAACTCGCTAAATGAAATGTAATTTTAAGCCGGCAAATTTTTATAAGTTACCTTTAAAAAAACCGCGAACACCTAAAAGCAGTCTCTGAACCACTTGACGCTCCTCATAGTTTAATATTCCAAAATAAAAATATATGACTAACGTACCCATTAATAATACTTTATAAGTTGAGAGATTGAGGTTGTGCTCAAAAATGAAAGAATTTATCCCTGCACTTAAAGTCAAAGTCAGAATAGATGATATAACTATTTTCAAAAGCCTATCTCTTTCCAATTGAACCTGTTCAATTTTATTTGTAATCCAAAATACTAATCCAAATGCAATCAAAAATGTAAAAAAGAAATTTGCTGCTGCGACCATATAACCAAAGATAGGGATTAGTAAATAATTAGCACTGAAATTCACTAGAAGACAGAAACTATAAACATATGCGTGATAATAGGTTTTCCGAGAGAAATATATTCCATTATCAATGATCCTTATAGCACCGAGAAGCAGAAAGGAAATCATCACTAAGGTTAAAATATTCTCGGCTCCTTGATATTGCCTTGAGCCTGAAATAATTGACACTAATTCGGGGCCAAACAATGACATTGACGCCGTAATCGCAAATCCAATCATGAAATAATAAGTCAATACGAGCCTGTAAAATTGATCCATGTCGGCTGAACCTCGATATTCAGTCCGCATTGGCCCCCATATCATCCCAAATGGCATCACCAACGCGATATTTATTATGGAACCTAACATAAAACCAAGATTATATATCCCGACATCTTTTAAACTAAGGTAATGTTCAATAATGAAACGATCATTAGCAGTGATTAAAAAATATACAACTGTCGTTAGCATCATAGGGCCACCAAATGCTACTTGAACTTTGAGTTCATGACGAGAAATACTAAGAGTAAAGGTCTGTTTAAGCAACCAAATCATAATTGCTAGGAGTGTCACCTGCCCAAGTGCCAAGCCTAGTAGACTTCCAACCAATCCATAATCCAAGACTACTAAAAAGTAGTAGACGAGAGTTACTGACCCCAGTAACGAGGTCAGATTTAAATAAACGACCTGCTTTGATTTTTTCTGAAATCTTAGTATAACATAGCCTAAATTAGTCATCATACCTATAGCCGATATAACCAATGCGCAGAAGATAGGTGCTCCATAAATCTGAGAGTCAAAAACTAAACTAGAAATATTACTTTTGAAAATAAAACCTAAAAAAATTTGCGCGGCAGCTCCGAAAGCTGTCAAGAATATACTCGTGCTAATAACCTTTTTTCTGTCCTGGATAGTGTCATAATCGTAATACGATCTGGCCAAAGAATTCGCTATTCCAAATGAAAAAACATTACCAGCTAGCTGCGAAATGACTATGCAAAGAGCAAAGACTCCATAAACTTCAATACTAAAGTGTCTCGTATATAAGGGTATTAAAACAAAGGCCAAACCACTCTGAATTGCTGACCCAAAGCCATACACTAACCCGTGCCCACCTAATTCTTTGAGCTTATCCGCTATTGTGGTTTTCTGCACTTTGCGACCAATTTAAGTAGGTCTAGGGTTTTAAATTTAGCCAAAGCATAGTTGCTCCAATCCCAGACATAAGCAATGATAAATGGGTAGATGTAACTCTTGAATTTCTGCAACATCTGATGACGGCACACAAATACTAACAGTTGCTAAATCACTTAATTTTCCCCCGGCCGCCCCAGATAAAACAATAGTCTTCAATCCAAGGACATTTGCTACCTTGGCCGCTTTTACAACGTTTTCTGAATTACCAGAGGTTGAGATAGCGATCAATACATCACCCTTCTTGCCAATACTAAATACTTGTTGAGCGAATACATAACTAGCTTCTCCATCATTTATTATTGCTGATGTTAAAGCCGCATTGGAAACCAGCGATATCGACGGAATGCCTTGTTGAAGATTTTTTATAAAATCCTCACTGTCTCTTGGGTACATATTCTTGAAAGCTCGAGCTTGATCCTCTCTAATTAATCGCTTACTCTTAAAGCCTTTCATTAGTTCGCCTACGATATGGTCTGAATCTGATGCACTGCCACCATTCCCGCATGTAAAAATAGTATTTCCTTCTAAATAACATTGATACATCAGCTGCAGGCCGCTATTAATGTCCCCTCCCAGTTTTGATAAGGATCCATAACGAGTAATCAATTTTTTAACTTCAGGATGGATACCCATAGGTTATACTTTCTTCCCTACAATAATATCTTGAAAACTCATAGGATTTTGTCGATTACTCCATAAGCCAAATCGCACTGGTTCGATAACTGATAGGCTCAAATCACTATAAAGCTTTCTGACATATAATTCGTCAAACGCGATAGCATCTTCCACATTTTCTAAATCATTGGTCATAAAATCTCCATTTCATACTTAAAATCTTCCTATTAATTCCCGAAATTTTTACTAACTATTTTAGATTGGATAGAAAATTATACACTTGCTAAATCCATCCATTCCTCGTTGAAGCTGCATGATAAGGCATGTGAACCTTAATTTTTTTCTGTTCAATAAGTTTTAGATAATCGGACTCACAAATCGACGGTTCCTCCATTAAATCTCCAGATATCCATTTTCCAGAGTCAATACAATAGCGCGCGACAATAGTCGCTGGAACACCTACCACTTTACTCAAAGGCGGCACATCTCGGCTAACAATAGCACCAGCACCAATAATAGATCCAAATCCAATTTTAAGCCCACCTACAATCTTCGAGTTCGCACCCATAAACACGTTGGGACCTATAGTAATTTCCTCGCGCAAAGCTACTACTGAACCAGCAATGTAGGGATGAAATGGGTCGTCATTATGGGTTGCACTGATAATAGAACAGTAACCAGATGAAAAGAAATACGCACCTATAGTGAGTCCATTGCAAACGGTAATAAAATTATGCCTCCCAATATGAGAGTGTTGTTCGATAAAAACAGTTTTTATGTTATCTTTAAAACCACCGTTATCGATATTTATCCATACCGAGTCACCTAAGGAACTATAGGGCTTTATACTCAACTTATTATAACCAATAATTTGAACATCCTTACCTCGATATACTTTTTGATTATTTAACGCAAAAGTGAACTTTAGGTAAACTGATCGAGTTCGGAAAAATACTAGTTTAAAAAGATCATAAATATCAGTCTTCTTAATGTTTTTAACCCATTCCTTCATCATAAACAAATACTCTCGTAACTAAAAAACACCTGATTTTCTTTTTGTTTAAAACTAATTTAACGTAAAAGCCTTCGAGTAAGGTAAAGACTCTAAGCTTTCAAACAGAAGCGAAGCCTCTGGAATATCAACTATATGATCAGGATAATACTTCCTAATAGAGTAAGCAAAAATACAATATCGATCATGCAAAAGTTGCTACAAAGGGGACATTATTTTATATTCGTACACTAGTGTGTCCTCTTATTGAGGTTTATCCATATATTGTCCGCTATTGATGCTCGCCCAGGGAAAACAATGTTTTTCGCACCTATAATCTGAACTCGTCGCCCGAATGCTACTTTCCTGTTGGCAACACGAAACCCTGCTTTGCATAGAACGATGAAAGCTTCCAATATACAATTCTAACGAATTCGATTTTTTTAAAGTATCTAGAAATATCAGCAAACATCATTACATCCTTAAATATCTATTTCTATAGGGAGCTCTATCAACCCGTCAGGGTAGAGTGTTTCAAGTCTATAAATTGTTTCAACAAACTGTTCAGCATATACTCTATCATGCTGGACAAGATTAAAACTTTTCAGCAAAACGTTGCAAAATACAGCAATCTTTGGGTTCTTATTGAATATGATGTATGGAGAAATAACAGCAGTACTTCTATAGGTCGCTATAGTGCTATTGGACAGTTGTTCAATATTGTTGGAATAAACCACTTCCCAAGGTATAAACCTGTTTTCATAATCTAACTCGATGTTTTTCATTGAATTTATTTTTTCCTCAATATAGATTAGTCGTTTTTGTGTGCAATAGGGGCTGAGTTTCACTAGAATCTTGCCGCTACAAAACAGCTTCAAAATATTTAAAGTGAAATCGACCTGCTCCTCCATACTTAAAAATTGTTCGCCGACCATTCCTGAGTCAATAAATATCAAATCAGTATCTCGATAGTTTTCAGTATATTTATACTCAAATATTTTAGTTAATTCAGCAAAAACATTGCTAATGGCTGAATCCCCGAGGTTTACATTACGTATCTTTATGTCCGAGTCATCATTACCAGCATCATACAATTCAGGCTTTAAAAGCACTGTCTCTCCAAACCATTCTTTTGTATTTATTATCAAACTAGGGAAGGCTAATTTATAAATGGATCGTTTTAAAAACTTCTGCACGCGAACCAAGGGAGAAATACAGCCTGAAACTGAATCCATCTTAGTTAAGTGTACATTACCAGAATCATACATTTGGACACCCCCATAGTAAGGGTATGTTCCGTCCTCGCATATAAATTTATTTTCAATTAGTTTACTTGATGAGAAAGTATTCGAAGATAGGTCACCAACCGTAAATACATACAAGTCACTGATTCGAAGTCGCAAAATAAATTTTTTCACTAACAAACTAAATTTCGAGACAAAAAAAATCTTTTTAATTACCGAAAAGTCAATGAACTCTTGGATCATACCAGAATCGAAAACAACAACTTCACTCCATCTATCCAACTGCTCAAGCTTCGTTCGAAGCCTTTGAACATCAGGAAGTATATTATTAATAATCAGAACTGCATTGTAATCCTTCGGCAATGATTCCCTTATCAAGCTTGCTATAATAATATGGTAATTTGTCACTACGAAAAAATGGACAGTTTTATTTTTTTCCATCATCTCTTAAAAACCAATTTCGAAATCGAGTTTCGATTTGACAGTATTTAATGCGTCAATCTGGCTTGGAGTTCTAAATTTCATTTTCAACAATTTACACATTCAAGTAATAAGCCCGCCCATAGCCACTCTAATTCAGAGTCTTACGCTAAACAATTAGGAATTTAAATAAACAAAAATTTCCATACCAATTTTTGTTTGAAGCTTCACCATAGCGCTACCGTCCAATCTTATAACCTACGGTTGCCCCTGTGCTTTCATCTGTATTGAAGAAAGGGACCGCTTTATCCATCCAAGTGAGAAAAGTATCAACTTTTTGGTTATTGAGATTAGCGTCTTTTAATGCATTAGTTAGTCTTTTCCTAAAATCAATAATTGTCCGCTGCCCTGCACCCCAATCTTGATCACATGAATCGTATGCCAAAGAGCAATTGCGCTGCTGGCAATATTCAATAACATCAAACGGACAAAGAGAGTGTAGGTCTGACAGCGACATTGGAACATCCAAGAGTACCTGAAGTGTCATCCACACATAACCGCGTGGGTTCAAGAAAGAGGGAGACGTGGTAATAACATATCCATTATCCGTTAAAAGATTAGATCTGATATAATCCAATTCATCCCACGGGTTGTCAAAATGCTCTAAAACTCCATTCATGACAACGACATCATATTTCTCACTGATTTCTTTATAGTCGGAACTAATAAAATTCACATTATTAATCGAAATACGATTTTGAGCTAACTTTATGGCTTCAGTACTAAAGTCAACTCCATCAACTTTACTAGCACCAGCAAAGCT
>CACLAG010000025.1:0-22951 GCA_902604945.1 uncultured SAR92 cluster bacterium
ATAGGAGATAAATACAAACTTAAAGTTGCATTAAACACGGCAAAAACGAGACCAAGCAATAAAACAAATTTTAAAAGTCGTCCTAAAGATACACCGCTAGCCTGTAAAATACTCATTTCGTTTTCAGAATACATGCGTCCAAAGGTCAACATTATCCCCATCAAAAAAGCTAATGGAAATGCCAGTTCCAAAAACTCTGGGATCCTATAGCCAATAATTGCAAAAATAATCGCTGGATCTAGATCTCCTGACAATGCTGAGGATAAATATTTAACGAACCGCCCACTCATTAAAATCAAGAGCAATATTCCGCAAATAGCTATTGATGTTAATGCTATTTCACGGATGACATATCTAAAAATAATTGTCACGCTAAGGCCTCTTAACTTCGAGTAACTAAGCTGTTATCGTAACACGCTTTAAAAATGACTGACATTTAGGAGATTTAATGAAATTTTTAACCTCACATGCTGATATCAATAAAATTGATACCGATGCATTGGTTATTTTAACCGACAAAGTACTTAGCAGTTCATCAAAATATATAGATGATAATCTCCAGAACTGTATATCAAAGATGTTATGCGAGGGTGATTTTACAGGAAAAAATGGATCGTCTTGTGTAATTAGAAATGTTCGACCAAATGTCAGGCGAGTAATCTTAGTCGGAAAGGAGAAAAATTGCTCCTTCCAAAAGAGTGTAAAAGCTATCGAGAATGCAGCCATGCTCTTAATTAAAAAGTATATAAATAGTGTCGTTTGGGTCATTGATGAAAATTATGGAAGTGGCGAAATAGAAATAATCTCCCGGAGTATTTTACAAGCTAATTACTCCTATAAAACTATCACGAAGACAAATTTGGAAAGTGTATGCTTATGGTCAAATGACAAAGAATCAATGGAATCAAGGTCAAGAGATTTCAAATATGGAGCGGCTGTAGGAAAAGGTATGAACACTTGTAGGCACCTTGGAAATATGCCCGCAAATCTCTGCACTCCAAGCTTTTTGAGTGAGCAAGCAATCGCTATTGCTAAAAATCATAATAATGTTGAAGTTGAAATAATGGATGAAGCTCAACTTAAAAAATTAAAGATGATGTCACTTTTATCAGTGGGTAATGCATCCGAGCAAAAAAGTAAATTAATCACACTGAAATACAAAGGTGCATCAGATGACCTAAAACCAATTATACTAGTTGGCAAAGCCGTTACTTTTGATACTGGTGGCATTAGCCTTAAACCGGGGCGAGGAATGGATGAAATGAAGTTTGATATGTGCGGAGGTGCTTCCGTTTTGGGAGTAATTTCAGCACTAATTGAGACAAAACTACCCGTAAATGTAATAGGCCTTGTGCCAGCTGTGGAAAATATGCCCGCAGGAAATGCCACGAAACCGGGCGATGTCATTGAAAGTATGTCAGGCCTAACAATAGAAATACTAAACACTGATGCAGAAGGAAGGCTGATCCTTTGCGACGCACTTACCTATGCTAATCAATTCGAGCCAACTTATGTAATTGATATTGCAACTTTGACGGGAGCAGTCATAGGTGCGCTCGGTAAACTTACAACTGGAATGCTCTCTAACAATGATGAACTTGCCCAACTTCTTTTGCAAAGTGGAACTTCCTCTGGCGACAGGGCTTGGCAGCTGCCGATTTGGGAGGAGTATGATGAGCAACTAGAGAGTAATTTTGCCGATGTTGCAAATATTGGAGGTGAAGCAGGGACTATTACCGCTGCATGCTTTTTGTCAAGATTTACTAAACAGTATAAATGGGCACATCTTGATATTGCTGGGACAGCTTGGGTTTCCGGAAAAAAGAAAGGAGCTACCGGAAGACCAGTTCCGCTCTTAATGGAATTTCTCAAGACACAAGCTTGTTAGAGTAATTTCTCGAATACTTGAATGACTAAAATCGACTTTAAAAAGTTTGGTAACTCTGAATCAGAAATCCTAACATACTTATTTTTTGCCATTAAAAATAACTACTTCAAAGGAAGTCACATCCTCTGCCTTACACCGAGCGAAAACTTTTCATCAAACCTTAGCAATGCATTATGGACTTATGAACCTCAGACTTTCATTCCTCATTGTATTAGCAAGTCCGATGAAGTTGTAAGCATTACTCATCTACCTGAACCAAATCATCACTCTCAAATTCTTTTCAATTATCAACAAGAGATGCCTGATTGGTTTAGCCGCTTTGACCAAGTAATTGAAATCATTCCATCTGACAAAGACTCAATAAAAACAAAACAGAATATTTATTCCTGCTTAAAAAAACTTGGTTACTCGCTCAGTTTTGAAGATCTGTCAACGTAATTCATCTAAGTAATTGTTAAATCCTTTTCTTGCTAGCAGGTTAAGTTGTCAGGACTTATAATTGTTGGCTTAAAAATATTAAATAGACGCTATAAATAATGGATAAAACATTCAACCCAAAGGAAATCGAGAACAAGTGGTACTCGTATTGGGAACAGAGTGGATTCTTCAGACCTAAAGGGTCCGGGGATCCCTACTCTATTGTAATACCACCGCCAAACGTAACCGGCACTCTGCATCTTGGTCATGCTCTCCAACATAGCATAATGGACGTTTTAATAAGACGTGCTCGAATGCAGGGCAAAGATACACTATGGCAAGTAGGTACCGATCACGCTGGTATTGCAACGCAAATGGTAGTCGAAAGAAACCTGATGGCTGAGCAAGGATTGTCAAAGAATGATATTGGAAGAGAGAATTTTATTGCAGAAATTTGGAAATGGAAAAATCAATCGGGTAATACCATAACGCAACAAATGCGTCGATTAGGCAACTCTGTGGATTGGCAAACAGAAAAATTTACAATGGATAAAGATTTTTCGAACGCAGTCATCAAGGTATTCACCAAACTATATGAAGATGGACTCATTTATCGAGGTAAAAAACTAGTAAATTGGGATCCCAAACTAAATACAGCAATCTCTGATCTTGAGGTAGAGAATCGAGCTGTTAAAGGGAAGATGTGGAATATCAAATATGCGCTGGATGGGTCGCTAAATGGGAAGAGTGGGCGTACTTTTATTGTAGTAAGTACAACTCGACCAGAAACCTTTTTTGGTGATACAGCTATCGCAGTAAATCCAAAAGACAGTCGCTATGAAAACCTAATAGGTGGTTACGCCATTCTTCCTATCACTGGAAGAAAGATACCAATTATTAGCGATGAATATGCGGATACAGAAAAAGGCACAGGATGTGTCAAAATAACACCGGCGCATGATTTCAATGACTACGAAGTTGGTCAAAGACATAAGCTACCGATGATTAACATTTTCACATTGGATGGGAAAATTAGGCCTGTGCCAGAAGTCATGACAAGTGATGGAAAACCCGATACTCAAGTTAACTGCAATATACCCGATGAATACCACAACCTTGATAGATTTATTGCGCGAAAACAAATAGTCGAAAGATTGCACTCAGACGGCAGCATACAATCCATCGATGAACATGAGATGGTTGTACCATACGGAGATAGAGGCGGTGTCGTAGTAGAACCAATGCTCACAAATCAGTGGTATATCAGCATGAAAAAACTTGCAGACGCCGCGATAAAGCTGGTGGAGGATAGACACATTGAGTTTATTCCATCTCAATATGAGAATATGTATTTCTCATGGATGAGAAATATCCAAGATTGGTGTATTTCAAGACAGCTATGGTGGGGTCACAGAATTCCCTCATGGTACGACGATAATGGCAATCACTATGTTGGTGAGAACGAGGCATCTATAAGAGAAAAGTATAAATTAACAGATTGTAATCTTCATCAAGATGATGATGTTCTTGACACATGGTTTTCTTCCGCACTTTGGACATTTGTCACTCAGGGGTGGCCATCGCATTCTGGCGAGCTACAAAAATACCATCCAACATCAGTCCTTGTGACGGGCTTTGACATTATATTCTTTTGGGTTGCACGCATGATTATGATGACAAATCATATTCTTAAAAATAGTCAAGCAAATCTAAACATCCCATTTAAAAAAGTCTACGTCCACGGACTTATTCGTGATGAAAGTGGACAAAAAATGTCTAAGGCGAAAGGTAATGTGCTGGATCCATTAGATATGATTGATGGTATTAGTTTAGATACTTTAGTCTCAAAGAGAATTAAAAACCTAATGCAACCTCAATATGCAGATAAGATTGCCGCTAGAACCCGTAAACAATTTCCGCATGGAATAAAACCTCATGGAACTGATGCACTCAGATTTACTCTTTGTGCACTAACGTCAACTGGGAGAGATATAAATTGGGATATGAAAAGATTAGAGGGATATAGAAATTTCTGCAATAAGCTTTGGAATGCGTCCCGCTTTGTCTTAATGACATGTGAAGAACCTATTACACCAGACAAGTTACATAACGTGTCGACACCAGACAAATGGATAGAATCAGTTCTTCAAAAAGCAATTAATGAAGTCAACAATGCGCTTGATAATTTTCGATTCGACATCGCGACTCAAGTGCTTTATGACTTTGTCTGGAATGAATATTGTGACTGGTATTTAGAGATGGCAAAAATCGCCATTTTGGATAACAAGCAAAAAGGAGTCCGAGAATCTACAAAAATATCACTTTTAAAAACGTTGGAAATAATTCTTCGGCTTGCACATCCTTTTCTACCATTCATAACGGAGGAAATATGGCAAAACATGCCCTCAACGATCCAAAATAATAAATTAAACAAAAATACAATTATGCTAAAAAGTTATCCTACAAGTAGTGAGCACAAAACTTGCGTAACCTCTGAAAAAGAAATTGCTCGGTTGAAGATAATTGTAACTGCAATAAGGAATATCAGAGGTGAATTGCAAATCAATCAATCCCAAAATCTAAATATCCATATTTATACAGTTAATGAAAAAGAAAAAAAGAGAGTAATTAGTTTGCAGCTTTACATCAAAAAACTGGCGAGGGTAGGCAGGATCGAGTGGATTCAAAGCAAAAATAATCTTTTAAATTCTGCGACAGCTGTTATCGATGATATGGAAATTTTTGTTCCGTTGAAAGGTAATATAGATATTGCGCAAGAGGTGTCAAGACTAAAGAAAGCAGTTATAAAAGCGACTCAAGAAAAAAGTCTTCTTGAGAAAAAGCTGGGTAATGATAAATTCATGAGCAATGCACCAGCGAACGTCATTAAGAGTGAATCAGATAAACTCGGTAAGGTTACAAGTGTTCTTAGAAAGCTAGAGGATCAATTGAGTTCACTGAGTTGATGACATGAAAAATGCAGAAGCTTAAACTAAGAAACCTATTTCAGTAATCGACTCTTCTTCTAAGCTCTTTCCCAGGCTTGAAATAAGGTACGAATTTACCAACTAGATCAACTGCAGCCCCAGTCTTTGGATTACGTCCAATGCGAGGTGCTCTGTAATGAAGACAGAAACTTCCAAATCCTCTGATCTCGATCCTCTCATTGTTAGATAGAGAAGCCACCATCCGATCAAGAATCATTCTCACCGCCATTTCAACGTCTCGCGGTGGAAGTTGCTCTTGATTCGATGAAATCTTATCTATTAGTTCTGACTTAGTCATCTCACAACCTTAACAAAATAACATCGCCGAGTCATTAGCGTAGAGTTAATTAGAGGGGATAAATCTCAGTATAAAGCTGCTATTTATCCATTTGTGCCTTGATCAAATCGCCAATCGTTGCAGCTCCCGACTCACTAGTATCCGATTCACTGTCCTTATGAGCTTTGACTGCCGCCTTTTCTTCAGAAAGATCTTTTGCCTTCACAGATAAAGAAATTGTTCTGTTTTTCTTATCAAGACTTATAATTTTTGCCTCTATCTCATCTTCAATCTTTAAAGCAGTAGTCAGATCCACCGTCTTTTCTCTTGAGAACTCAGAGGATTTTAGTAAAGCTTCGACACTCTCTGCTAAAAGAATTACCGCAAGCTTTTCTTCTACTTTTGATACTTTACCTTTAACAATTGAGCCTTTTTCATTTTGGGCTACATAGTCGCCGAACGGATCCTCAGAAAGCTGCTTAATTCCCAAAGAAATTCTTTCTCTTTCCGAGTCAATGCTCAAAACTGCAGTCTCAACCTCATCTCCTTTCTTATAGTTTCTTACAGCTTCCTCTCCATCGTCATGCCAAGAAATATCTGACAGATGAACAAGTCCATCTATACCACCTTCAAGGCCTATAAAAATTCCAAAATCAGTAATACTTTTGATAGTTCCAGACACCTTATCGCCCTTCTTTTTACTAGACTCAAAATCACTCCAAGGGTTAGAGAAACACTGCTTGATACCCAAAGAAATTCTTCTGCGCTCTTCATCAATTTCAAGAATCATCACATCGACCTCTTGGCCCAAATCTACAATCTTCGATGGATGTACATTTTTGTTTGTCCAATCCATTTCGGACACGTGCACTAAACCCTCAACACCATCTTCCAATTCGGCGAAGCATCCGTAATCTGTTAAATTGGTTATCTTGGCTTTTGTTTTTGCTCCTTGTGGGTATCTTCCTTTGATGTCTCCCCAGGGATCTTCACCCATTTGTTTCATTCCAAGCGAAACTCTGTTTCGTTCTCGGTCAAATTTAAGAACTTTTACATCGATTTCATCCCCTACATTGATCATCTCTGATGGGTGTTTAATTCTTTTCCATGACATGTCCGTTATATGCAAGAGCCCATCAACTCCACCCAAATCAACAAAAGCACCGTAATCTGTTAAATTTTTAATCACGCCTTTCACACTATTCCCTTCTTCCAATGTCTCAAGAAGTGCATCTCTATCTGCGGTGCTCGCGCCCTCCATCACCGCTCGTCTACTTACAACGACGTTATTACGCTTGGTATCAAGTTTTATTACTTTGAACTCCAGATCAATATTTTCGAGATGGGATATATCTCTCAATGGTCGTACATCAACGAGAGAACCCGGTAAGAACGCTCTCAATCCTCTTAGCTCTACCGTAAAACCGCCTTTTACTTTGCCGGTAATAATACCGATAACCGTCTCATTTGATTTATTTGCTTCCTCAAGCTCCAACCACACTTCAGCTCTCTTAGCTTTTTCTCTAGAAAGCCGTGTCGCGCCAAATCCATCCTCTACTGCATCCAACGAAACTCTGACCTCATCTCCAACAACAACTTCGATCTCTCCCTTGTCATTAAGAAATTGTTCAGCCGGAATCACTCCTTCAGATTTTAGACCAGCGTGAACGGTAACCCAGTCTTTATCTACATCAATAATCGTACCAATAACTATTGATCCGGACTTCATTTCGACAGTTTTTAAACTCTCTTCAAATAATTCTTGAAAACTCTCAGACATATAAATTTCCTACGGCGCTCGGAATGGTTTTGTGCTCAACCATCTCCGTTTCGAAAACACTGGGGTTATAGATTCCTCAGCTACGTTAATAAAAACTAAAAACATTCTGATTTGATAAATGTTTGTTAGCATAATTTACTTTCATCAGGTCGCCCTGTAGTGCTTAACAATTTCGTCCTTTACCTCTTCAACAGTCATATTGGACGTGTCAATAATAATTGCATCCACTGCTGGCACTAAAGGTGAAATCTTTCTTTCACTATCAGACCTGTCTCTCGAGGCTATTGACCTCTCGAGGTCGCGAAGACTAACACTTTCACCTCTACCTAGCAACTCTTTATGTCTCCGATACGCTCTCGCTTCAGGGCTTGCTGTGATGAAGATTTTTAAATCTGCATCCGGGAAAATTACTGTTCCCATATCTCTGCCATCAGCAATTAAGCCATTTCCTTTCAAATAACCCCGCTGAATTTCATGAAGTATTGCTCTAACTGACTTTAATTGGGCAACTTTTGAGCTAACAATACTAATCTCCTCTGTCCTTATTGAATTACTGACATCAATTCCGTCCATAAATATTTTATTGTTTTCTGACGAGAATTCTAGATTCATATTGCGGGCGATCTCTTCAATATTACTTACATCACTGAGCGCGATGCCTTTTTCAATCACCAGTATCGCAACGCCTCTGTATAAAAGACCACTATCGAGATAGTTAAAATTTAACACTTGCGCCAAAAGCCTTCCAACTGTTCCCTTACCTGACCCACTGGGACCATCTAGTGTTACAATTTTCACTTAGCGCACCTCAGAGTCGATCCGCATTCCTAGTTCTTTTGCAAGATCAATAAAATTTGGAAATGATGTAGCTACATTTTTACAATCCTCAACTAACACTTCACCTGATGATCGAATAGCTGCAATTGAGAAAGCCATTGCAATTCTATGGTCGTGATTACTGTTTACCGTCCCGGATCCAATTTCGCCACCGATAATCTTAATTCCATCATGATAAACTGTTGTTTGAATACCTAAAGTTTCTAAACCTTTCGCCATACTCTCTATTCTGTCACTCTCCTTTACTTTAAGTTCCTCTGCCCCTCGAAGAATAGTCTCTCCGGATGCACAGGCCGCAGCGATAAAAATAATAGGAAATTCGTCGATCGCTAAAGATATTTGGTTCTTAGGAATTTTGATGCCTTTCAGAGTAGAGTACCTTACTTTCAAATCTGCGGTCGGCTCAAATAAATCATGACGCTCATTGATCACTTCGATATCTGCACCCATCTTTTCGAGTATGTTCAAAATGCCAGTCCGAGTTGGATTAATTCCAACATTGCAAATAGTAATATTTGAGTTCGGGCAAATTAATGCAGCGACAATAAAAAATGCGGCAGACGAGATATCACCGGGCACATCAATCCTTGTACCCCCATAATCTTTTCCACCCTCAATCTTTATACAACCAGATACATTTGAAGTGATGCCACATCCAAACGCAGACATCATTCTCTCTGTATGATCCCTTGTAATAACCGGCTCCTCTATGGTTGAGAGTCCCCGAGCATACATCGCCGCTAGTATCAGACTAGACTTCAATTGAGCACTGGCCACCGGAAGCAAATAGTTAATCCTTGTAAGCTTATTCGTTCCAGATATATCGACAGGGGGCGTTCCTTTTTCAGTAATCTCTATCACAGCACCCATATCTGATAGCGGATCCGTAACTCGGCGCATGGGTCGTCCTGACAGAGACTCATCACCCACTAGCCTTGATCTGAAAGGTTGTGCACTTAGAAGCCCAGTAATAAGACGCATAGAGGTACCGGAGTTCCCCAGATAAATGTCACCTTTCGGCGCAGATAGTCCATACAAACCCACACCATGTATCACCAATCTACCATCTTGGGGACCCTCTATCACAACTCCTAGATCTCTAAACGCGTTTAAAGTTGCTAAGCTGTCTTCACCTTCTAAAAATCCATTTATCTCCGACATTCCATTTGCAAGAGAGCCGAAGATGATTGACCTGTGTGAAATTGATTTGTCGCCTGGAACTTCAATTGTTCCTCTAAGGCCAGTAACAGACTTGGCACGATAATCAATTAAGCTGCTCATTTTATTTTTGCTACTTTTTTTGATATCTCGAGCCCTGTTAAATGTAGCGGTCAAATATGATGAATCTTTATTTGATACTGCAGAACGCAAATCATTCAAATTGTGAATATATCTGTCCATAATCTCTAAAATAGCGTCCCTATTTGTAACTGCTATATCATGCCACATGGTTGGATCACTAGCTGCTATGCGAGTAAAATCTCGGAAACCGCCTGCTGCATGATCAAAAATACTGTCAGCATTTTTTTCTTTTGACAAAGTGTCAACCAGCGAGTAGGCAAGATAGTGTGGCAAATGACTTGTGGCCGCAAAAACATTGTCGTGTTCATCCGGAGTCATTAGGCGAACATCAGCTCCCAATTGTTTCCAAAGTGTTTTAACAACGTTGATGTGTTTAATTTGAGTTTCTTCAACAGGAGTTATTATTACCTTCTGCTCCCCAAACAAATTGGAGTTTACAGCATTGATGCCACTTTTTTCAGAACCAGCTATTGGGTGTCCCGGTACAAAAAAATCAGGTATATATCCATAAATTGATTCGGCAGTTTCTATTACACTTCCTTTAACACTCCCGACATCAGTTATGGTCACAAACGTTGGTACTGATTTGCAGCATTCAGAGAGGATGGATGGAAACGATAAAATAGGAACAGCTAAGACTATAACGTCTCCGTCTCTAAATTCGTCCGCAAGTTGTGAAATACTATCCTCGCTTCTATCAATAACTCCTTTCTTGAGAGCGATTTCAATTGTAGATTGTCTCCGACTAATTCCAATAACTTGTCTTGCCAATCCTAACTTTTTTGAAGCAGCACACAAACTAGACCCCAGCAGCCCAAGACCTATAACAACCAACTTATTTATTTTATACGCACTGGAATTATGAGTTTTGTTCATCAGCTGAGTCTTTAAAGAATGATTTATAAAACTGCTCGAGGGTAAGATCCAAGAATTTTAAGATCAGCAACCTGATTTGTTAGCTCGTTGATTACTTTTTTGACTGACTCTTGCTCTAAATGGCCTACAAAATCTATAAAAAAAACATATGACCACTTGCTATTTCGAGATGGTCTGGACTCAAGTCGAGTCAGATCAACAGAATATTTTTGAAAAGGTTTCAACAAATCGTGCAATGCACCAGGTTTATTGTGAACTGAGACAACGATCGAGGATAGGTCATCCCCGCTGGGTGCAACATTTTCCAAACCGATTACCAAAAAACGTGTCGAGTTATCAGACCGGTCTTCAATTTTTTCCCATAATTTCGTTAATCCATATAAGTCGCAACACATATCACCGGCTATAACAGCCGAATTCCATTCTCCCTGGACTCTTTTTGCGGCATCTCCATTACTCGCCACAGCTACTCTTTCAATATTTGGAAAATTCGAATTCAACCATTTCCTACATTGCGCTAAAGATTGCGCATGGGAATATACCCTTGTGATATTCTCGGGTTTGGTATTGCTTCCAATCATAAAATGATGATGGATACGAAGCTCTATTTCGCCACAAATTTTAATCGAGGAATCAATAAAGCTATCTAGAGTATGAGTTATTACACCTTCGGTAGAATTCTCAACCGGAACTACCCCGTATTGGCAGGCTCCAGAGAGAACTTCGCGGAACACTTCATCAATAGCCGGTTTTGGCAAACTTTGAGCATAATTACCAAAGTGCTTTAATGCAGCCTCTTGAGTAAATGTTCCCTCTGGACCTAAAAACGCTACTTTTACTGGTTGCTCCAAAGAGAGGCAGATCGACATTATTTGTCGAAATAAACCTGCCATATCCCGATTGTTTATAGTACCGTCATTGGCGTCCATTATTTTTCTCAGAACCTGTGATTCTCTCTCAGGCCTGTAGAAGTGCCTATCACCCTGACTTTTTTTAATCTCCGCAACTTCTTTCGCTAATTTGGCACGCTCGCTTACAAGTGCCATTATTTTCGTATCCAATTTATCGATTTTGTCACGAATCAGTTTTAAAGGATCATTTACAGTCATTCAGTTTCCAAATTATCTTCACCTTGACCTGACGATTCATCACTAGGCTCAGATATCCTAGCTAGCCTGACCAAATGCTCGTTCTCTTTCAAACGAATAATCCGAACACCTTGCGTATTCCTGCCAACTATCGATATTTCATCACCCCTAGTTCGCACCATCGTACCCTGATCTGAAATCAGCATAATTTCATCTCCAGGAAAAAGTTGTGTTGCACCAACCAGTGGCCCATTCCTGTCACTGGCTTGTATCGCAATCATTCCCTTACCGCCTCGTCCTTTGGTCGGAAATTCATTCAAATCAGTCCTTTTTCCAAATCCGTTTTCACATACCGCCAACAAAAATCCATCGGTTGCTGGAATCAACATGGAAATAACTTTGTGCCCTTGGCCTAGTCGCATACCCCTCACACCTTTAGCCACTCTTCCCATAGCCCTCACATCAGACTCTCTAAACCTAACCGCTTTCCCTTCGGAGCTAAAAAGCATAATATCTTTAGATCCATCAACAATCTCCGTACCGACAAGGTAATCACCTTCCGCCAAATCTACTGCCCGTAACCCAACACTCCTTGGTCTCGAGTACTCTTTCAAATTGGTTTTCTTCACCGTTCCGTTTGCAGTGGACATCACTATCGATTTTTCATCACTATAATCATCAATAGGCAGTATTGAACTGATGCGCTCACCCTCATCCAAAGGAAGTAAATTAACGACCGGCCGGCCTCTAGAATTTCTTCCCGCTAGAGGAATTTGAAATACTTTTAACCAATAAACTTTTCCCAGATTCGTAAAACATAAAATAGTTGAATGAGTGCTTGCAATCAGCAGATGCTCCACAAAATCCTCATCCTTGACCGCAGTTGCGGATTTTCCCATCCCTCCTCTTCTTTGAGCCTGATAATCATCCAGAGGTTGTGTCTTCGCGTATCCGCCATTCGAAATTGTTACCACTCTATCTTCTTCAGAGATCAGATCTTCCAGAGTAAGGTCATGACTAGACTCACAAATCTCGGTACGTCTTATATCACCGAATTCCTCCTGAATCTCCTCTAATTCATTTTTTATTAGATCCATAAGAATTTGTGAGTTACCCAAAATCTCCTGATATCCAGCAATCTCCGTAAGTTTTTGATGAAACTCTTCGATTATTTTTTCATGCTCCATACCAGTCAACCTATGGAGTCTTAGATCTAAAATATCTCTCGCCTGCTCCGGTGATATTTTGTAGCGATCCTTATTTAATCCAAAGGCATCATCTAGCCACTCAGGTCTCGCAAGCCCGGGTTCCAACTCGCTTAACATTTTTAATACGTTCTCCCCAGGCGACCATGTTTTCGATACTAACGTCTCTCTTGCCTCTGAAGCTGTGGACGATTTCTTTATTATCTGGATGATTTCATCAATATTTGCAAGTGCCACCGCAAAACCCTCTAAACTATGCGCACGATCTCTTGCTTTTCTCATTAAATATAAAGTTCTCCTAGTTACAATCTCCTGCCTGTGGCGGATAAATGCTTCTAAAACTTCCTTTAAATTTAATATTTTGGGCTGATCATCAACAAGTGCCACAATATTAATACCAAAGACACTCTGCATTTGAGTTTGAGCATAAAGATTATTAAGCACTACCTCGCTGATCTCGCCACGTTTCAAGTCAATAACAACTCGCATTCCATCCTTGTCTGACTCGTCACGAAGTTCGGCTATACCCTCTAGTTTTTTATCCTTGACTAGTTCTGCTATTTTTTCGATAAGCCTAGATTTATTTAGCTGATATGGAATTTCACTAATGATTATGCTTTCACGATTAGTTCGCTCATTAATCTCAATATCTGCTTTGGCTCTAACATATATCCTTCCGCGACCAGTTTTATATGCCTCAATAATCCCTGCGCGCCCGTTAATTATTCCCCCTGTGGGGAAGTCAGGGCCTGGAATTATCTGCATCAGTTCATCAATGTCCACATCACTATTTTCAATTAATGCGAGGCATCCCTGAACCACTTCTTTCAAATTATGAGGAGGAATGTTAGTAGCCATCCCAACGGCAATCCCAGATGATCCATTAACTAGTAAATTGGGAACTTTTGTCGGCAGGGTTTGGGGTATTGTTTCAGTCTCATCATAATTCGGCTTGAACTCAACTGTGTCTTTCTCTAGATCCTCCAGTAAAGCATGAGCCATCTTTGTCATTCGAATTTCGGTATAACGCATTGCTGCAGCTCTATCACCGTCTACGGATCCAAAATTACCCTGACCATCGACCAACATATACCGCAATGAAAATGGTTGCGCCATTCTAACAATGGTCTCATATACAGCAGAATCACCATGAGGATGGTATTTACCGATGACGTCTCCCACCACCCTAGCTGATTTTTTGTATGGTTTATTCCAAGAATTACCCAGTTCGCTCATCGCATAAAGGACTCTCCGATGAACCGGCTTAAGGCCATCTCTGACGTCAGGTAAAGCTCTACCGACAATTACACTCATCGCATAATCAAGATATGACTGCTTTAGCTCATCCTCAATATTTACTGGTACGATCTCGTTTGTAAGCTCTGACATGGCTACTTATAATCTCCAGAAAACTTGATCGGTTTATTTTGATTTTTTATGGTTTTCTTTCTGCATAAAACGATCATAAAATTAGAGTTGTTATTCTAACACAACCTGAGGCAATATGGTTGTTTTATCCTTTATCTGCGTTCATAACAAGCGCATTGGCAAAAAACTAAGAGTTAAACTTTTCTAGGCTAAAAAGTAATGACGATTGCTCAAATCGATATGATTATTAATTGTAAGTATTTGATCCCAGTCATTCCGGAAAATACAGTGCTAATTGATTACTCTATTGCAGTTGATGACGGAAAAATATTGCAAATTGGCCCTTATAAAGAGATTGAATCGAAATGGAATGCGATTAAATATGAAAATCTACAAAATCACTGTGTTCTACCCGGTTTAGTCAATAGCTATAGCCAAGCGAGCATGAGTCTTCTTAATAATTTCCAGCTAACAGAAGAAAACTCATCAAGAATAAAACAATTAAAAACAATACAAAGTACCCTTGTCGATGAAAATTTTGTCTCTGAGGGCAGTCTGCTTGGTATTAATCAAATGGTTAAAAAAGGAATAACTTGCTTTGGTGACAATTTTTTCTTCCCCGATAATACTATTTCCATTTCAAAATCTGTTGGCGTTAGAACACAAATAGGATTGATACTGACTAAAGATAGCAGTGTTTATGCGAAAAATTTCGAGGAATATATTCATAAGGGCCTCGATACCAGAGATCAATACAAAGATCTATCTCTTTTAACTTTTGCAATCGCACCAATTAATGCATTCTCGCTTGAAGATCACATACTTGGAGAAATCGCAAAGTATGCAAATGAATTAGACCTCCCAATTCAAAGTTTATGCAATGAAAATAAATATGAAATTGAAAAATCGATTGAATACTTTGGATCTCGCCCTCTCAAAAGACTTAATGAGTTCGGTCTGTTGAATAACCAAACACAACTCAGTGGGATCTGCGATCTGAATGAAGAAGACTTCGATTTATTAAGAGTTACCAAAAGTAATATTTTGTTTTGTCCATTTGCCACAAATTACTCTGAGCAATATTTGTATAAATTATTTGCTACATTAGAAGAAGAGCAAAATATTGCCTTCGGCTCTGATGGCGCAGATCTTGGTTTTGAAATAGATCTATTTAATATGATGCGAACATCAGCTTTGCTCGCCAGAGTAAATTACAAATCTAAATTAAAAAGTATAGCCCACAGATTATTGAGAATGGGAACAATAAATGGAGCGCGATCGCTTGGATTAGATGATAAAATTGGTAGTTTAGAAACTGATAAAGAAGCCGACATCATCGCAATTGAATTAAGCGATTCGGATGTAATATCAGAAAATCAAATAGCTGAGCAAATTGTATTTTCTAATTCAGGAAGTCATGTTAGTCACAGTTGGGTTAGTGGAAAAAATCTCATGCGAGAAAGCGTAGTAAACAATATACCTCAAAGTAAAATAGATAAAATTTGTAACAAGTGGTCATCAAAACTCAGCGGAAAGTTCATAACCAGGCGCAGCCAATAGCTCATGCAAAAGATAAATTTAGAAGAACAAGAAATCAAAAAATTTGACGGTCAAGCTTCACGCTGGTGGGATAAAAATGGCGATTTTAAATCTCTCCATAAAATTAATCCATTAAGATCAAATTGGATAGACTCTTGGATTAATGTTGCCGAAAAAGAAATACTTGATGTTGGTTGTGGGGCCGGAATTTTATCTGAGGCCATGGCATTTAGAGGAGCACATGTAACAGGAATAGATATGGCACCTGCATTGCTTAAAATAGCTAGACTGCATATGGCAGAGTCAAATCTAACAATCAAATATACACAGTCAACCATCGAGGAATTTTCTGATAGGAGCAATAAAAAAGTTGATGTAATCACATGTATGGAAATGTTGGAACACGTACCTGATCCGAAATCTGTCATTCAATCATGCTATAAACTTTTAAAACCCGGTGGGTATCTTTTTCTATCAACAATAAATAGGAATTTTAAATCATACTTAGGTGCAATTGTCGGAGGTGAATACATATTAAAACTTCTACCGAGAGGAACCCATGAATACTCAATGCTCATTAAACCTTCAGAATTGTCTTTATGGCTTAGAGATACGAAATTTGAAGTATTAGATTTATGTGGTTTGACATATAATCCTGTGAGTAAACAGTTTTCGCTGAATAATTCTGACGTGTCGATTAATTACATGATTTGCGCTCAGAAATGTTGATTACGAGCCTCACTTAAGACATGGAATTCAAAGCATTACTGTTTGATCTCGATGGTACTCTCCTGGATACAGCGCCAGACTTTATTTATTCGATGAATCTTTTGTTAAAGAGACTTAAAAAGCCTTTAATTAGGGAGTGTGAAATAAGAACGAGCGTTACAGATGGATCAGAAGGACTTTTGAAAAAGGGTCTTGGCATAGATTCATCACATAAACACTTTTTTAAAATAAAGAATGAATACTTAGCTATCTATTACGAAAATATTGCAAAAAAGACGAGTCTCTTTAAAGGCATAAACGAGGTTTTAAGCGCCTGCGAAAAAAATTCCATCCCGTGGGGAATAGTCACAAACAAGCCTCTTAAGTACACAAATCATTTACTAGAAAAGATGCTACTCTCCAACCGATCTGCTGTAACTATCTGTCCCGAGCACACAAAAAAATCAAAACCTCACCCCGAACCTTTGATACTAGCGTCTGATTTGTTATCGGTTGCTCCGAGAGATTGTTTGTTTGTTGGTGATCACATTAGAGATATACAAGCCGGAAACAGTGCTGGAATGAGAACGATTGCTGCGGGTTGGGGTTATGTAAAAGAAGATTCTGACATCGAAAAGTGGGATGCAACCTTTATACAAACGCGGTCAGAAACACTATTTGATTTACTATTCACTAATGCAAAAAAATCGTAGTCCAATGAACAATAACGAAGATGCTTTAAACTTCACTCCAACACAAGGTTTGTTATTAAACAAGGTTGTCTTGATAACAGGTGCGACTGGTGGAATCGGTGAGGCATTATCAATAAAGTGTGCTCAACTTGGAGCAAAGGTCATTATTAGTGGAAAATCAATACAAAACCTTGAAGCACTCCATACGAAGATCTGCGCACAAGGCTCCATTGAACCACTAATTTACCCAGCAGATCTTGAAGGTGCATCAAAAACTGACTTCGAGGCACTAGCATCAACGATAAAGGAGAGGTTTGGTCATCTTGACGGACTTATTTTAAATGCCGCGATTTTGGGGGATCTGACTCCCCTTGATGGTTACTCTCAGGCAAAATGGAATCAAGTTATTAAAATAAACGTTACATCTCAATTTCTCATGACTCAATGCCTGATCCCCGTGCTCAAAAAAGCATCAAGCGCGTCCGTTATCTTTTCAAGCTCGAGTGTTGGGCGAATCGGAAAAGCATATTGGGGTGCCTACTCAATCTCGAAGTTTGCAATAGAAGCATTGGTTCAAATTTGGGCATCAGAGCACGAGAATGTCTCTTCCATAAGGTTTAATGCAGTAAATCCAGGAGCGACACAAACAAAAATGCGAGCAATGGCATATCCTGCAGAAAATCCCAGAATGCTCCCTAAACCATCCCAAATTATAAGCCCCTATATTTATTTGCTTAGTGCAGAAAGCCTTAAAATAACTGGACGAAGTTTCAATGCTCAGTTGAAGTAAGATCTATCTTTTCCTCGATCTTGTCCCTCGAGATCTCAATTTCCTCTCATCTCTCGCTTGATTGTCTCTCTCATCTCTCATACCTCGAAAGGAAATAGCTAAATTGACAGATGCACCAAGCTTTTGCACTTCTTCAATAGAAAGTTCAAGATAATTTCCCGGCCTTATAAAAGGTTGTAACTCAATAGGGCCATATGCTATCCGCTTTAATCTACTAATTTCAAAGCCTTGTGATTCCCATAATCTTCGAACTTCCCTATTTTTTCCACCTTCAAGAGTCACTTTGAACCAATTATTTGAACGTTTTTCACCATCAGAGGGACCTTTATTTCGCTCGATTGTTTTAAATTTAGCTTGCTCATCATCAAGTAATACTCCTTTCTTGAGAATATCAATATCACTCTGATTGACATCGCCAAATACTCTAACAAGATATTTTCTTTCTACTTGGTATCGCGGATGCATTAATCGATTTGCTAACTCACCATTGGTTGTAAAAAGAAGCAGACCAGTCGTATTGATATCAAGTCGCCCTACGGAAATCCATTTAGCTCTTTTTAAAGAAGGTAGATTATCAAAAACAGTTGGTCTACCCTTTGGATCCTCATTGGAAGATATTTCGCCTTCAGGTTTATTGTAAATAATTACTTGTGTTCTAAATATTTTCGCTGTTTCAATTTTGTTACCATCCAAGTAAATTAAATCTTTATTAGAAACTCGATCCCCAACCTTTGCCACAGAATTATTTAATCGTATTCTTCCATCAAAGATCCAACTCTCGATTTCGCGTCGAGATCCATAGCCCATATTTGCTAAAACTTTTTGTAATTTCTGATCCATGGCTCGATATTCAATCTTTTATAAATTAACTTTAACTAACGTAACTAACTTATTCAGTGAAATATTAATTCTCAGGCTCTATTGAGCCAGATTGAACATCGATCTGAGAATCCTGATCAGCTGAAGAGAGGCTATCAATAGGCATTAACAGTTCAAGCGCAGGATCCACATCTGTAAAATCCTTTATTTCAGCCAGCGAGGGAAGTTGATCTAAACTTTTTAGATTAAAATAATCTAAAAATTCTTTTGTAGTTGCCAAAAGCTCCGGTTTCCCGGGAACATCCCGATGACCAACTACGCGTATCCAGCCTCGCTCATCTAAAACCCTAATAATATCTGAGCTTACGCTTACACCTCTTACAGATTCAATATCTCCCCTCGTTGTCGGCTGACGATATGCGATCAAGGCCACCGTCTCCAGCATAGCTCTAGAGAACTTTTTAGGTTTCTCCTCCCAAACCCTACTCACCCAAGCTGACAAGCTTTGTTTCGTCTGAAAACGATATCCACTTGATACTTTTACCAATTCAAATCCTTTATCTCTGCAATCAGTAGTTATTTCATCAAGCGCTGCCCTGATTTCATCTCTATGAGGTCTTTCTTTTTCATCAAATAGCTTTTCCAAATGACTAACATCCATCGGCTTATCCGAGACCATTATTGCTGCCTCCAAAATCTGTCTTAAAAAATCAGAATTCATTATTTTTTTAACCTCAAGTGTATTGAACCAAACAATTCATTTTGCACTATGTCAACAAGGCGTTCCTTTAGAAGCTCCATAATAGCGAGGAATGTTACAACAACGCCGATTTTCCCCTCCTCTATTGAAAATAGCTGATTAAATACCACAAACTCACCATTACTTATTCTCTCTAATACATCACTCATCCTTTCTCTGGTAGACAATGTTTCAAATTGAATTTGATGCGACTCAAACATCTCTGCTCGTGCCATCACATCGGCAAGGGCTACTATTAAGTCATTCATTTCCACATTTACATAACCCGGCTCAGGTTTGCTAGTCTCTGAAAATATTCTCGCTGGATGTGTGTCTCTTTCCAATCTTGGTAATTGATCAAGATCATCAGCCGCTGCCTTAAATCTCTCATAATCTTGCAGTCTTCTGATTAACTGGGCTCTCGGATCTTCCTCATCTACCTCCTCATCTCTCTTTGGCAACAACATACGTGACTTGATCTCTGTCAGCATGGCAGCCATCACCAAATAGTCTGAGGCTACCTCAAGCTGAATTGTTTTCATCAAGTCAATGTAACCCATATATTGCTTGGAGATTTCTGCGACATCAATCTCGAGAATATTCAAATTCTGCCTTCGGATTAAATATAAAAGAAGGTCTAAAGGCCCCTCGAAGGCCTCCAGAATGATTTCTAAGGCGTCCGGAGGTATGTATAAATCTTTCGGTAGCGTTGTCAGGTTTTTACCTTGTACAACAGCAAAAGGCATCTCCTCTTGTGTGGGGCTAAAAGATTTTTTTTTGTTTAAATTTTCTCTCAGTTCAATCATCTTTCCATTCACGACTATTTGAATAATTCAAAAGTCATAACAATATCAATTCCAAACGAACCCAAGTGATAATTCCTGCAGTTCCAGAGCCGATATTATTACATAAATTTTTGTATCATAGAGAATATTGATACACTCGCATCCGGTCTAATGTGAGGAATAATGATGGAATCTAGCGAGAACAAAGACAGCCAAATATTATCTGAATTTACTCAAAAAAAGCCTGGTGCCGCTTTTAAAGAGTTATTAGTAAATATAATTATTCCAATAATGATTTTAACAAACCTGAGCAGCGAAGATAGATTAGGTATAAAACTAGCTCTCTTTTTAGCATTTCTACTGCCGTTAATTTATGGCTTAAATGACTACATCAAAAACAAAAATACTAACTTTTTTTCCATACTTGGGATAATCAGTGTATCACTATCGGGCGGCCTAGCTCTCTTAGAGGCAGATGCAATTTATATTGCTATAAAAGAGGCGTCTATTCCCTTGATATTTGCTTGCGCAATTTTATACTCATTGCATGGGGGAAAGTCTCTGATTCATTATTTCTTTGAAAATCCAACCCTTGTAAATGTAAAAAAAGTATTGTCGTCTCTCGAAGCCGCCAATAACTTCAAAAGCTACAATAAACTGTTAAAAAAAGGCACCGTTGTATTTGCGCTCTCTTTTCTACTATCAGCTTTACTAAATTTTTTACTAGCAATTTTTGTCTTGACTGGAGAACCAGGCACAGAGGAATTTAATTATCAACTCGCAAAAATGTTAGCTTTGAGCTTTCCAGTCAATGCTTTACCGCCTATGATAATCAATATTATAAATATAATTGTTGTATACAGAGGTATGAAAAAACTGACAGGTTTAAATTTAGAAGAAATATTTAATCAGAAAGGTTGAGTAGATATGTGGTACGCGTTTATTTGTGAGGATGTCGAAAACAGCCTCTCAAAAAGAAAAAAAGTAAGAGCCGATCATTTGAAAAGAGTTGAAGTATTAAAAAATCAAGGAAGAATTCTTATCGCGGGCCCCAACCCTAAAATAGATTCTGAAGATCCTGGAATTGCCGGGTTCAGTGGCAGCTTGATTGTGGCTGAATTCGAGAACATAGAAGAAGCAGAGATATGGATAAAAGATGATCCTTACAACTTGCATGGTGTTTTCAAATCAGTGAAAACAAAACCATTCAAACTCATATTTCCATAATAAAATATTACAGAAGATTCCTGCTTATAATCATCAAAGAAAGAGAAAAAAATGAAATTAATCAAGTACTTTTCCATAGCATGCACACTATTATTCAGCCAAATAATTCTTAGCCAAGAGACTATCGAGAATGAAATACAGATAATGAATATTGAAAAGCCTATAGATGAAATAGTCGAAAAGGAAGATAAAGAGATCAAGATGCCTGTGTTGCCAGATACTGAAGCTGAAGGAGCGATTCGGTTTGTGTCAGATGAATTTTATGTGCCATTAAGGAGAACACCCTGCTCGGATTGCACCATTGTTCATAGAGGACTTAAATCTGGAACTGAAATAAAACTACTCATAACCGAAAATAATTGGGGTTTCGTCAAAATTGCAAATGGACAGGTAGGATGGATGGAGAAACAATTTATAGTCGAATCCCCATCATCAAAAAATCAACTGGAAGTTAGTCTCGAAGCGCTGAAAAAGTCTGAAGATAGGGTTAGGGTTCTCACCGAAAAAACATCAGAATTGGAAGAGAATATAATTAATATAAAAAATGAACTTTTGAATAAATCATTGAGCGAAAATGTATCATCAAATGAAGCAATGAATCTATTAGATATCTCATCCGAGTCAGTAGCCTTGCTCAGTCAAAATAAAAAACTCATTCAACAGAATCAGGAATTACGAAATGAAAACGATATTTTGAAGGTAGAGCTTGACGTCCAAAAAAACGATAACCGATATAAATCATTTTTATTCGGAGGAATTACCGTGTTTTTGGGTGCTCTACTGTCAGTATTGATCCCAAAACTCAAAGGACGTAAGAGGCTATCTGAGTGGGGTTAAATTGTACTTTGACGTGTAAGGATATCTAGAATGGCATTAAAAAACTATTTTTTTCCCTTGGTTTTTCTTGTTTGGAATAATTTCTGCTTGGCGCAAAATGGAAGCCAACCGCCCCTTGTAGAATTAAAAACGGACATTGGATCTATTATACTAGAATTAAACATTGACAAAGCCCCAGTCACCGTTAATAACTTTTTAGAACACGTAAGTGATTATCATTATGATGGAGTCATATTTCATAGAGTAATTAAGAACTTTATGATCCAATCAGGTGGATTTACATTCGATTTGACACCTAAAGATACTGATCGAAACCCCATAGCAAACGAATCAAAAAACGGATTATCAAATAAACGTGGTTCAATAGCGATGGCTAGAACAGGAGATCCTAACTCAGGCAAAGCACAGTTTTTTATCAATCATCAAGATAATATCTTCTTAGATGGAGCGGACGATAAATGGGGATATGCTGTTTTTGGTAAGGTAAAATTTGGAATGTCAGTTGTCGATAAAATTGCCGAAATGAAAACGCAAAAATTATTTGGACCCTTTACAGATATCCCTCAAAAAAGGCCTATGATTTTATCTGCAAAAATCATTTCTCAAGGTTCTTGGATAAAAGAAGATAAAGCAATTCCGAGCTTGATAGAGCGCCCAATACCATTAACGGAGACCATGTAAGTTCGATGACCAAATTGAGTGTAAATATTAATAAAATTGCGCTTATAAGAAACTCCAGAAATGGCGAAAATCCAGATTTACTTAAATATACAAATGTATGCATAGAGTC
>CACLAG010000026.1:0-22891 GCA_902604945.1 uncultured SAR92 cluster bacterium
AGCAAGTATTCTTTGGACAATTCGATACAACCGATATTTGTTTCGGGAATGTTTCGGTCTGGCTCGACCTTATTAGAGCAGATACTCGCATCACATTCTCAAATAAAGGCAGGTGGAGAATTAGATTTCTTTACTCGATGCTCTCAATCTCAGGACCTCAAGGATAATAACTTTTCATCAGAAAAAAAATCCTACCTAAAAGATATAATGAGTGATTATATTGAGGTTCTGAAACGGCATGGCCACCCTAATTTTCTTGTTACTGATAAACGTCCTGATAATATTTTGCACCTTGGTTTAATAAAAATGATATTTCCAAAGTCGAAATTTCTCATAACTCAAAGAGCCATTATGGACAACTGTATTTCGATATTTTCAAATCGATTTTCAGATCAAATGACTTACACATGGGCAATATGCGATATAGAATTTTACTATAAACAGGTGGAAAAGTTAGTTAGTCACTGGCAAACAATGTTTAATGAAGATATATACATTGTCGATTACGATAAATTAATAAAGAATCCCAAAAATGTAATTATGGAATCTTTAGCTTTTCTTGGCTTGGATTGGCAAGAAGATTGTTTAAATTTCTATAAGTTAAACAATAGTGTCCAAACCGCAAGCTCTTGGCAAGTTAGAGAGCCACTCTACAAGAAAGCATCTGGGCGGTGGAAAAACTATAAAAATGTTTTCGAGAAAAACAAAGCGAGCGCATTAAATATTTAGTATAATAATTTTCCCAAATTATTTTCTTTAAGAGACCTAACATGAGTGCAAGAATATTATTTCTAGCTTTATCAAGTGTCCTAATTCTAAGTAGCTGTCAGTCTACGCTAACAGATCCCAGTGAAACTGAGACTATCAAAGTAACAAGTTTAGAAATACCTGAATCCGAAGATCTTGATCCTGATGGAATCATATGCACTTATGAGAAAGTTGTTGGCAAACTCATAAAAGAGAAAATTTGTTACACAAGAAAACAAAAATTGGATCTAAGAGAAGAATCACAAAGAGCAGCTGATACCATTGAGCAACGCAGCAGAATCATTGATTGATCTTTTAAAAAATAGCGCCTTTTAAAACCGAAGTTTTTATTTTGCCACCTAATTCATAAGAAGCACTGGATCGATATCACAGGGAATTGTCACTCGACTTGAATCAGATGAGAATGGAACTGTTCCGTGCCAAAAGTAGCTAGGGAAAAATACACATTTGCCAACTTCAGGCTGGATCAAGCGGGCTGTCTCCTCTTTTTCGCCTAACCTCAATGAGGTTTCTCCGAATTTAATGCAGCCTTCATTCTCAATTGTATCTGGCAAAGATATGTATGAACAGCATGACAACCATCCAAAAGGATGAACATGATTATTATGGTGTCCAGACTTCTTTAATTTTACTGACCAACTGCCCGAAAAACGAAAATTATCTCCCAATCGTGACAAAAATGGGTGTTCACTGTCGTAATCGAGTGAAGATAAATAATCCGTCACAGACTCTTGGAGTGAGTTTTTAAAGTCACTAACAAGTTTATGCAAATCATCAAACAAGACTCCCATGGTCTGTGTCCCACCCTGCACACTCTGATCGAGCGGTTGTTTGTGCGACACATGTAAAGTCCCCAAATAGTCATTCAAGTCCTGCATAAAAAGTTGGCTGCTCGAATGACTTGGGGGCGTGGGAAGTTCAAACTCTTTTAAAAATAAACCATAATTATAGAGCCATTGATACCTTTCATCCTTTAATAATCGCCATAACAAACCTTGGTACGCCCAGGTCTCTTGATTAAATTTATGCAAGTTGAAAGCTCGATCTAAAAGGTCCTGACAATCATAATTAGATTGCTTAATAGACAAGCTGATTTGATCAAGTAAAAAGCGCACATTATTTGGCTGAAGCTCTAATGCATCATTAAATAAAGATTCTGCTTTTTCATACTCTTCTGTTCTCACATAAAGAGCCCCTAATCCATGCTGCAAATAAGGTGTTCGACCTACCTGATTTAAAGCTATCTCAAGTGTTCGCATTGCTGATTCAATATCTCCACTGCTTGATTGAGCAGCGGCAAGATTGTGAAATAATAGTTCTGAAGCAGGTTTTCTTTGAATTGCATGTTTGTACGATGACAAAAACTCACCATCATTACTCTGAAAGTAAAGCTCATTTAAAGTTCTATGGGCATTAATAAACTCAGGTGCCTGACTAACTGCCTTATTTAGATTATTTTTTGCTAGATCAAACTTGCCTAGCTCATAGTTAATAAGCCCGATTTCGTGCTCTATTTCTGCGCTTTCATCAACTAATTCTTTTGCCTGTTCTAGAAATTTCAAAGCAACGTCTGTCGACTCAAGAGCGGCAAGAGCCCTGGACTGATTGATATATCCCTGGTGATTGCTGGTGTATCTTTCCATAAACGATTGACTCTCTGTTAGAAGTTTATGATACTGACTTGTCATCAAATAAAGATTCATTAATTTTAATGCAACTGATACGTCAGGCTTTAATCTTAGCGCTTCCAGAAAACAACCCTCAGCAGTCTCATAATCATTCGTTTCGAGACATAAATTTGCTCGGTTTAACCAAGCATCAAAAAAAGACGGCATAATTTTGCACGCAGAGATATAAAGCTGGTTGGCTTCTTTAAGTCGATTCATTATTTTTAATAAGTTTGCGAAATTCGACATGACCACTGGCTGCTTAGGGACGATTTCCAAGCTTTTTTTAAAGAATTTTTCTGAATTGTTAAAGTCGTGTTGAGATTTTTTTATTAATGCAGCGAGATGATAAAAATCAGCATTTGGGTCTGCCGACTCAATTATCTTTTCGATTAAATCAGATGCAGCTTCTAGTTTTCCTGCTTTGTGAAGAGACACTGCAGTTTGAAATTCTTGCCCGATTTCCATACTCAATCACTCACATTTGCGTTCTTTTCTAACTTACTAAATCTGATCTATTGGCAATCACTTTACTCCAATTTTCCTGCGAGAATAGTTGTCCAAAAATAATTGCCAAGTAGCCTCTGTTATTGAGCTCCAGTAATTGATCATTAGACAAATTTTTCAATACATCGCCATCAATCGAAATAAAATTCGCATAAGCTTTATCTTCCCCACCGATGGTTTGTCCAACATGCTTCGCAGTCAGCAAGTTAAGTTCTCTTAACTTTTCCATAAATAACTGCGTTTCATAAACATCCTGCTCGTACTGTACCGAAAAATCGACAAGCGATTTCCCCCAGGCTGATAATTGATCTCCATCAAAAAATTGCAGTTCAGCATTTTCTATAATTCCATCTGAAGACCTATCCACAACAATTGCCACTTTTTCCTTATCACCTTTGACTGTAGCGATAGGATATCGCCTCAAATATGCCGGAATGTAGCAATCTTTCGACCACATACCATCCTCTGATATATAAGGATTTTTACCCTCTTCCGTCGAGAAAACTGCAATTGGACCGCCTTTCTCTAAATCTGGAAAAATAATCGGGTAGTGTTTTTGTGCGGATGGGATCTCTGAGGCTACAAGAGGTATTGAGTTTACGTTTTTTGCAAAAGAGTATGGTTTTTCGGGGGTTTCCCAACCTAACCTTGGATGGGTTTTTGGGCTTAGATATTCAGGTTTTTTATATAAAAACATAGTGCCACCAGCCGGAATGACTTTGACTGACTCGCTATTTTTCTGATCTTTCGTTGTCATTGGTTCATTCTCATATTTGAAGATAAAAACTTAAATATTTTGATATAGATGATAATACTATTTGATTCTTTTGACCCCAATAGATTTTCGATCATCAACCCGCATTACAAAATAACCAAAAAAGTTTTTTTTGATTCTCACACCTGGCGACTGTTTATTATATTTCCATTTTCCACTTAATCTTTGTTGCCAAATTTGACCATTTTTTAAACGAAATATAGTACTGCCTGACCATCCCTCAAAATTACCATCAATTGCTGAAACTAAAAAATAATCTTCTTCAATATCAGCAGTGACTCCTTCGAGATTAGGAGAAGTTTTATGATTTTCTATCCATTTTGATAATTCTCTTAATTCATTCGCAGAAAGTTTTCGTAATCCTAATGTCTCAAAAGTCTCCTCAGAGACCTCATCTTCTAATGAAAAAGGAGCATTTTCAGAGACAGTAATTTGAAAATTGAAAACTAGCAAGCCAATCACCAGCGCCCAAAGAAATTTAGTCAGAATAAACCCTCCATATTTTATTAAAAAAATACCGAAAATATTTAGTGAAAAAATCTAATGCAAATATAATAAGAGTTTATTTATCAAAACGGAAATAAAAGAAGCGAGTAACTTATTTGACTAACACCAACTTCGGGGGTGGAAAACCGTTAAAATCTGTTCCACAAGTGGTGCAATAAGCGCCCAAGTTAGGAATGAAAATTAGGTCATCTATTTGAGAGCTCTTTGGCAACTTGTGCTTTCCAAGAACGTCTATCGAGTCACAAGTTGGACCTGCCAACGTCCAGTCTGATAATTCATCAGTTCTTTCACTGATTATTTTAGTTGGAAATGACTCCGCCATCTCCATCAAACCACCATATAAACCCGAATCCAGGTAAATCCATCTTGAGTCTTTTCTTGTAGCTAATCCAATAATTTGTGTCACCAGGCAACCAGCAGAGCCGATCAAATATCTTCCTGGTTCTGATACGACTTTGATAGAGCTGGGCAAAGATTTCAGCGCTTCGTTTATATTTGATCCTATCTCTTCGATCGAGGGATCTTTTTCTGACATCTGTATTGGAAATCCGCCCCCAATATTTAACAAAGTAGGTCTCATCCCTGCTGTTTCTAGCAAAGAAAAAATATCTACAGCCCTTTTAATGCCATCGAGCCAATTATTAATATTTGAGCATTGAGAGCCAACATGGAAAGAAACACCCTCAACGGATACATTATTATCTTTGGCCGCAGTAATAAGTGTTTGAACCGCATTCATTTCCGATCCAAATTTTTCACACAAAGGCCACATAGATCCTTCGTTGCTCACGGCTATTCTTAAAAATATCCTTGCTGAATCGTCAATCTCAGCAATCTTTATTACTTCCTCTGGCGTGTCAGCCGCAAACCATTGCACTCCATAAGATAGAGATTCCTTTAAAGCCTTGGGCGATTTGATAGGATTCGAGAATAATATTGATTTTGGGTCCACTTTTAAGTCCATCAAAAGGTTCAATTCAGCAACCGAGGCAATCTCAAAATTGACACCCTCTTGCATCAAGATTTTCAAAATTTCTTTATCTGGATTGGCCTTGACAGCATAGTGCGGTGTTACAGAGGGCATTGCTTTCATAAATCGACGCGCATTGTTCTTTAGTCGCATTTTAGAAGTTATGACCAAAGGTGATGAATAGCTCTTCAAAAAAGAGGAGCACATCGCAACCTGGTCTCTTAAATCTTTGTCGATTTGAGATCTAGTTTCCAAAACCTCATTTAAATCGTAGTTTTGTTTATTTTGCGCCATTTCTTTACCTCTAGGCACAATAATATACCTAAAATATGTCAAATAAGAGTTTCATATGTATAATCTTGTTCAATAATACTTATCAAAATGTAAAAAAAAATTTCATTATGAAAAAAGAAAAAGAATTAATTAATCTTCTCAAAGATAATAGCCGCCAATCCGTATCCGAGCTGGCAAAAAAACTTGGCACAAGTCGCGCAACTGTTCAGCATGCAATAGAAAACCTTGAGCGAAGAGAAATAATTCAAGGCTATACGATCAGGTTGAATCCAACTTTCAATCAACAACAAATAAGCGCTTATATAATGATTTCTATTGTGTCTCAACGTACATCAGAAATTGTCAGAAAATTGCAGAAAGTCCCTCAACTAGATATGCTCTGCACAATCAGTGGACAATATGATTTGATGGCCAAAGTAACCGAGGATACAACTCAGAACCTTGATATCGTAATTGATCAAATTGCCTCGCTAGAGGGTGTTAAACAAACATTAAGCCATATAGTTTTGTCACAAAAGAAGAATCGAACGATCTAAGCTAATAATGTCATTCAAAACCGGGAACTGCGCCAATGGTTATAGAAACTAACACAAAAAAGAGTCCATCTCTGTTGGATGCTATCTTGCCGGTTTTATTCCTGATGATATTGCTTGTGAGCTTTGCCATTGTCTATGAGGATGAATCAACGCCAAATCAAGTAGCCTTGATATTTGCAGCGGCCTTTGCATCCTTTATGGGCATAAAAAATGGCTACACCTGGAAAGAAATGGAGCAAGGCATGATCGAAACGATAAAAGTCTCGATGCAGGCAATATTAATTCTTTTGACGGTTGGCTCACTAATAGGGAGCTGGATTATCTCAGGCACAGTGCCAAGCATGATTTACTATGGTGTACAGGTTATGTCTCCAGACTACTTCTACATTACATCATGTATTGTTTGTGCAATGTTAGGCCTTAGCATAGGAAGCTCATGGACAGTGGCTGGGACTCTGGGAATTGGATTGATTGGCATTGCAACAGTTCTTGATGTCTCATTGGCAATTACGGCGGGAGCAATTATTTCTGGCGCATACTTTGGAGATAAACTCTCTCCTTTATCAGAAACTACAAATCTTGCCGCGGCTGTCACTAGAACCGATTTATTCAATCATATTCAACATATGCTCTGGACCACGGTACCTGCAATTCTGGTTTCATTATCGATATTCCTGTTCTTAGGACTAACCAACAAGTCTAATATTGTTATTAGCGACATTCTCATCCTACAAGATCAACTCAACAATAATTTTAAAATAAGTCCTGTGATGTTAATCCCATTATTGGCCCTCTTTTACATGGCACGCAAAAAAGTACCCGCACTCTTAACGCTATTAATAGGAACTTTCTTAGGGTGTCTATTCGCGATTACGTTTCAGATGGAAATGATATTTGAAAAACAAGAGACAACAGACTTAAATGCTGTTGCTTTAATATTTAGAGAATTAATGAATGCATTATTTATTGGCTTTGAATCCTCAACTGGAAATCAAGCTTATGATGATCTTATTAGCAAAGGTGGAATGGTAAATATGATGTCCGTTGTCGGCCTTGTGATAACTGCTATGGCTTTCGGAGGCGCAATGAGTAAGGCTGGTTTATTAGAACGATTAATAAGAGCACCTCTATCAAGGGTGAAATCAACTGGCGGTCTTATAGCAACAACTGTGGGAACATGTATAGGAACAAATGCAATCGCATCAGATCAGTATCTGTCGATCGTGCTGCCAGGACAAATGCTTATCGAACCCTATAAAGAGAGAAAAATAAAAGCGGTAAATCTCTCCAGAACACTTGAGGACTCCGGAACACTTACATCCGCTCTTTTCCCTTGGAACACCTGTGGTGCATATATGGCGGGAACCTTGGGAATCAGCACCTTGACATATGCCCCTTTCGCTTTTTTTAATTACTTATGTCCTCTAATTGCAATCACTTACGGGGTAGTAAAATTTGCGGTACCGACTGACGAAAAAAATCTGAGTCTCTCGAGACTCAATCTTAGTAGATGAAAATCATACCGCTATCACTCCTCTTTCTTTTATTAATTTGCTCTAATTGGGGATTTTCTCAAGTTAATTCAGAATTCGATGGATCCAAGGCTTTTTCACATATCGAAAAACAAGTTTTATTTGGACCAAGATCAATCACGCATCCTAATAGTAAAAATCTTACTCACGATTACATCGTTAATAATCTCAAAAGATATACGGATAAAGTCACGTCTCAAGAATTTACTGCATATGGGTTAAGCGGGAGGAACATATGGGCGACATTTCCAGGAGAAAAAAGCCCCGACATAAGATTAATGATCGGGGCTCATTGGGACACTAGGCCACAATCAGAACTTGATGAAAACAAAGCTAACTTAAAAACGCCAACATCCGGCGCAAATGACGGTGGTTCCGGTGTCGCTGTGTTACTAGAACTTGCTCGAGCATTAACTTTCGATAGATCTCCGACTACTGTGGATCTTGTTTTTTTTGATCTTGAGGATCTTGGAAATATTGATGATCTACCTTTTGCCATAGGGGCAAGTGAATTCGTAAAAAAAAATTCCTTTTATCGACCCAATAAGGGCGTAATCGTCGACATGGTTTGTGATGAAAATCTATTAATTCCCAAAGAGCTATATTCCAAAAGACACTCGAGACAATTACTAGAGGAAATTTGGTCAATAGGCGAAGAACTAAATGTGAATATCTTTAGCGACAAAGATGGAACATTTATTCAGGATGATCATTTACCTTTTATAAGGTCAGGTCTAAATGTTGTTAATCTCATACATTATCCTTTTCCAGATTATTGGCATACAACAAGAGATACAATTGACAAATGCGACAAAGAGTCACTATCGCAGATTGGCAATGTAATCTTGACTTTGATTTACAAGCAAGATAAAACATAACAGAGGTATCATGAACCGGAATCAAAGAGTTTCATCTATGAAAATGCATGCAACAAAGATATGTTTTATATTTTACTTCCTTATTTTCTCGTCCGTATCTCTCGGTAATATAAATAATTTATTGCAGTCGATCCAAACTGATTATGAAAATAGGCTTGATGCATTGTTTAAAGATTTTCATGCACATCCAGAGTTAAGCTTAGCGGAGTTTTCAACTGCAAAAAAAATTGCCACGGCATTGAGAGGTCATGGCTTTCAAGTGACTGAAAATGTTGGTGGAACTGGGGTTGTGGCATTATTAAAGAACGGCTCTGGACCTCTTGTGATGATGCGAGCAGACATGGATGGCCTGCCTTTAAAAGAGAAAACAAATTTACCCTATGCATCAAAGGACATGCAACTTGATCCAGTAACAGGGAATACTTTCCCAGTAATGCATGCGTGTGGACACGATGTGCATATAACCGCTTTGATTGGAACAGCAAAACAGATGGTTGATCTAAAGGACTATTGGCGTGGGACCCTCATGCTTATAGCGCAACCTGCAGAGGAGCGGGTTCTTGGCGCAAAAAATATGATGAATGACAACTTATGGGAAAGATTTGGCCAACCAGACTACGCACTGGCATTCCATGTCTCATCAATGCTTCCCTCGGGAGTTATCAATGTAGTAAACGGCTCACCATATGCAGGTGCTGATACCGTCGATATATATGTTCATGGAATAGGAGCCCACGGCGCTTCTCCGCACGCAGGAAAAGATCCGATTGTTCTTGGTAGTCAAATAGTCAATTCATTGCAGACTCTCGTATCTCGAGAATTGCCGCCCAGGCAGCCAGGAGTCGTTACTGTTGGAGCTTTCCACAGTGGAACTAAACATAACATTATTTCTGATCAGGCACACTTGCAACTGACTGTGAGGAATACTAGTGAGAAAACTCGTGATACGTTACTAAATGGCATAAAAAGGATTTCAGAAAATTTAGGGAGAGCAGCTGGTCTTCCCGAAGATAAATTGCCTGAAGTTGTCGTTTCTGAGGAATCAACACCTCCTACGTTAAATGACGAACAATTAGCGATTAGATTAAGAGGGCTTTGGAAAGAGAAGATGGGTACAGACCAAGTGACCTCGTATCAGTCAGATGGAATGGGTGCTGAAGACTTCCCATTTTTCACAACAGAGCCAAAGATACCAAGCGTGTATTTTGCAGTGGGCGGCACAAATCACGAATATTTTAAGGCAGCACTTGATGGATCTGGGCCACCTATACCATCTCATCATAGCCCTATATTTAAAATCGAACCTAAGCCTTCAATCACGGCGGGAATCGCAGCTACTGTTTACGCCTTAATGGATCTATTAACTGCTAGCTAACCTCTTTCAATATGAATTTAAGTGCTGCCAAGCAATAGTCAACGTTCTTGGTATTGCTAGAATGTCCCATCAATCCGATTCGCCAAACTTTCCCAGCTAACTCGCCAAGACCAGCACCAATCTCCAAACTGAACTCTTCTAATAGACGTGATCTCACCAAAGCATCATCAACGCCATCGGGTATTATCACCGAATTCAGTTGAGGCAGGCGAAAAGATTCATCCACTAAAAACTCTATACCCAAATCTTTCAATCCAGCTTTTAAATAAGCATGATTATCTTGATGTCTTGCCCAACCCGCTTCTAGGCCCTCTTCATTTACAATTATGAGAGATTCATGCAAACCATATAAACAATTGACTGGCGCGGTATGATGATATGATCTCTTCGTATCTCCCCCCCAATATCCCATAATTAAATTTAAATCCAAAAACCAGCTTTGAACCTTAGACTTTCTAGACCTAATTTTTGCTGCAGCCGCATCATTAAAACTTATCGGTGACAATCCAGGTGGTGCTGACAAACACTTTTGCGTTCCCGAATAAATAGCATCGATTTTCCAATCATCCACCAAAAGGGGACTTCCAACCAAACCAGTAACTGAATCGACTATTACTAAACATCCAAAATCATGAGCTAATTGAGTAAGGCGCTCAGCATCGGATCTAGCGCCTGTTGAGGTCTCTGCATGAACAAAAGCCACCAAAGATGCATCCGGATGATCGTTAAGTGCTGCTTCCACTTTTACTAGATCAACAGGACATCCCCAGGGATCCGTCACCATAATTGGAATCCCTCCACATCGCTCCACATTTTCTCGCATTCGTCCACCAAACACACCATTTTGACAAACAATAACTTTGTCCCCAGGCTCTACCATATTTGCAAAACAGCATTCCATGCCTGCAGATCCTGGAGCGGATACAGCAAATGTCCAATCATTTTTTGTTTGAAACACATACTGTAATAACTCCTTAGTCTCATTCATCATCGAAATAAACTCTGGATCTAAATGACCTAAAGTCGGACGCGCCATTGCATCTAGAACTCTTTTACTGACATCTGATGGCCCGGGTCCCATCAATGTTCTTCGGGACGGTTGAAACGAATTTATTGCCAAACTTTGAGAAATCATAAACAACCTGTTTTGTGGATTTTTACTTGTGGTATGGAGGTTTATATTAACATGGTGTAATGTCTTCTGATAAAAATAAATCTAAATTTAATAGATAAAAATATAAACTTTTCAAATTATTGCAAACACTTAAAGGCTTTTTTATCAGGTAAGAATTATTTAAATGAGCGGATAAATTGGATTAAAAATCGGTCCAAGCTTCGACAAATATAGTAATAAAATAAAAAGGGATGAAAACGTGATAAAAAATAAATTTGTATCTTTTCTAGCAATCCTCATCTTCCTCTCAAGCTCTATGGCTTATGCAAAGCTCCCAAGAGGAGTAGAAGAGATGACAACCATCGAAGGTATAACAGAATACAGGCTTGGGAATGGCTTACAGGTTCTTTTATTTCCTGATCCAACACAGGAGACGATCACCGTTAACGTAACCTATAAAGTTGGCTCAAAGCATGAAAATTATGGAGAAACTGGAATGGCTCATTTGCTCGAGCATCTTGTTTTTAAGGGAACTCCTAATCATCCAAATATACCAAAAGAACTCACAGATCATGGTGCTGAACCAAACGGTACTACTTGGACAGACCGGACTAATTATTTTGAAACCTTCTCTGCAACAGATGAAAATTTGAATTGGGCTTTAGATTTGGAAGCTGATCGAATGATCAATTCATTTATTGCTAAGGAAGATTTAGATAGTGAAATGACTGTCGTTCGAAATGAACTAGAAAATGGCGAGAATAGTCCAGTAAGAGTTTTGATCCAAAGAATGCTTGCGGCGAGCTATGATTGGCATAACTACGGCAAAAGCACAATTGGCGCAATATCTGATCTTGAAAATGTAAAGATTGAGAATTTACAAGCCTTTTATAAGAAATACTACCAGCCAGACAATTCAACTTTAATAGTGACTGGAAAAATTGAGAAAGAGAGCACCATCAAGTTAATTCATAAGTACTTCTCAAAAATAAAAAAACCGAAAAGATCCTTGGACGCTCTGTATACCGAAGAGCCAATTCAAGATGGTGAACGACAAGTTACGATTAGGCGAAGTGGCGATGTTCAAGTTGTGGCTAGTATGTATAAAATCCCAGCGGGGTTTGATAACGCATTTCCCTCAGTCAAAGTACTCACGAGTATACTTGGAGATCCAACTTCAGGCAGACTTCAAAAATCTCTAGTCAAAAATAAGCTTGCTGCCTATGCCTATGGGTTTAACTTTCAGTGGGGTGAACCAAGTGTGATGACTTTTCTAGCCCAAGTTGGAAAAGATGATGATATAAATCCTACAAGAGAAAAGTTGTTAGGTACTCTGGAAAATGTGTTGGATAATCCAATCACGGAAGAGGAAGTGAGTCGCGCTAAAGCAAAATTAGAAAAACAATACAAACTTAGCTTCAACTCTTCTCAAAACATTGCACTGGAGCTTTCAGAATGGATTGGGATGGGGGATTGGCGACTAATGTTTTTAGACCGCGACGGTATTAAAGGAGTGACTCGTGAATCAGTCCAAGCAGCGGCAAATGAATATTTAGTAAATGATAACCGGACACTTGGAATTTTTATTCCTGAAGAAAATCCAAAAAGAGCCTCGAGTATCGTTAGACTGAAACAGTCAGATATTGACTCTTTAGTGGCAGATTATAAAGGACAACAAATTATAGATGTCGGAGAGAGTTTTGATCCATCACATAGTAATATTGACATAAGATCGAAACTGATTGATCTTGACTCTGGCGGGCAAATAAATTTCCTAACGAAAAAGACGCGAGGCAAGTCTGTTGTAGCCTCTTTAAATTTTGATATTGGGAACGAGGTCTCACTAACTGGCAAGTCAGTGATAGGTAGCTTGGCAATGAGCATGATCAGCAGAGGCTCAAAAGATTTCACCAGAGAAGAGCTGCAAGCTGAGTTTGACAGACTTGAGGCAAGTGTTTCCATAGGTGGTAGTTCGACTGGACTGGGAATTAGTATTAATACCACAAAAGAAAACCTCCCACCTTTGCTTGATCTACTGGACCACGTCATAAGAAATCCAATTTTTGATACAAATGAGTTAGAAATGCTCAAAGAGGAACTAATTGTTGGTTTGGAACAGGAAAAACAGCAGCCGACCTCAGTCATTTTCAAAGAATTACGATCCTATCTAGATCCGTATAAACCCGGTCATCCTTATGCAAACATGTCAATTGACAAAGAAATAGAACTAATCAAGGAAGTGGATCGTCAGGATCTTAAAGATTTCTACGCCAGTTTTATGAATTCCAGCGATGTGAACGGCGCAGTCATTGGAGCTTTCGATGAGTCAGTGATGCGAGAAAAATTAAACACGTTAACAAGTGAATGGAAACCCTTAATATCCTACGAGAGAATTAAAACAAAAGTAGCTAAAAAAGCGACAATTAATGTATTGATTGATACTCCTGACAAAAAAGGAGCTGCGTTTGGTGCGATGCACACTTTTCCTCTCAGAGATGATCATCCTGACTATCCCGCTCTGACTATGGCAAATCAAATGTTCGGTGGCGGCTTTATTAGTAGCAGACTAGCCAATAGGCTACGACAGAAAGATGGTCTCAGCTATGGAGCCAGATCTTTCTTAAGTGTTGGATCTTTTGATGAAAATGCGACCTTTGGAGCTTATGCTATTTGTGCTCCAGAAAATTTGGCACGAGTTGAAATTGGATTTACTGAGGAATTAAATCGTGTCCTTAGTGATGGATTTACAGCAGAGGAATTAGAGGATGCACGACGAGGTGTTCTACAAAATTCAAGAATCGATCGCGCTAAAGACGGAAGACTTGTGGGAACTTTAAGCAGGAATATTGATCTTAAAAGAACAATGATGTGGGACAAGAAATATGAAGACGCACTCAGATCACTAACTGTAGAAGAGGTAAATGTAGTTTTTAAAAAATATTTTTCTCTGACTAACTTTTCCATAGTAAAAGCAGGTGATGCCTCGAAAATGGAGACTTGAACATTAATATTAAACTCTAATTATGTGCCTGAAAATAAATGGGATTTGCAGATAATTGTTTATTTGAACAGGAAAATATGTGAACAGTTTTAAGATAAAAAAAAGCCACAATTCATCGATTCATCTCTTTATAGCAGTCGTGGGTACCATATTCGCGTCGATGTCTATTGCACAAGGCACTTCCGAGAGTATAAATCAGTACCTAGAAGAAATCGATTTAGTCGAGGCCAATGAAGGCTCTTATTCGTCTCAGCTCTCTGATTTACTAATGAGTTTGGGAAACTCATACCAAGCTAATAGTGATTTTGAAAATGCAAATCTTGTTTATCAAAGAGGAATGCAGATAGAAAAAATTAACTATGGGCTCTTTAGCCTCAGCCAAACTCCGTACTTAAGAGCGATCGCAGAATCTCATCGAGCAATGAATGATTGGGAGCAATCTCAAAAAGCGATAGATCAATATTATCTAGTTAATGAGAAAGTCTACGGGCAAAGGGATGTCAGGATGTTGCCTGTTATCGAGTCGCTGATTAATTGGCATACCGAAAGTTATAATATGAGGGATCCTAGGGATAGCTTTCCAAATTTAACATCCCTCGAAATTCTCGCTAGAAAACTGCATGTAATATTAGATGAATCTGCCGATTTAGGTGATCCATCGACACCTAAGAAATATAAGCAAATCGGCCGCATTCAATATATGCTCGCTCGCCATATTAAGGATTATGGGCTACCACAGGAGGGTGGGATGTCAATCACAACTGACAGATATGCTACTGAAAGAAACTCGCCCATCAGTTCTCATAATTATTATTCAAGAGGCTCTGCCGCTCTTCAAAAAGTCGTTAAGGCTACGATGGAGCAGAGTCCCCCAGTGATGATGGATCAGATTGAAGCAGTGGCGAATCTGGGTGATTGGTACCTCATTTTTGGTCAAGTTGGATCGGCTACAAAAGCATATAGTCTTGCAGATGAGCTAATTTCCGTCTCTTCAGAGCCAGAATTGATTAGGAATAATATTTTTGGGATGGGTAAGATAATCAATTTTGATGAACCGAGTAAGGATGGATTTTTAAATGACGACGTAGACTTTAATCTAATTGAAGTTTCGATGACCATCTCTCGATCAGGCTCAGCACTGGATATCGAGATAGATAAAGAAAAAAATGATCTTACTGATGATGATGAGAGAGTACTGAGAAAATACTTTAAGAAGCGCAGATTTAGGCCATCTTTTTCTGATGGGAAAACTCGATCGATGCAACTTATTCTTCCATATTATTTACCCAAGGTTGAAGCATAGAAATGATTGCTGTTATAAAAAAGATATTGGTGTCTGCAACAATTGTAGTTTTTTCCCTTGGAGTTGTTGGTTGCCAGATGCCATCTTACCAGACCGGTGGTATGCCCTCGCTTCCTGGAGGATCAACAACAATAAGCCCCCCGAGCTCATCGCAACCGTCGGGATCACAGAGTCCTTCAACTGGAACTCAGGCGCCCTCCGGAGGTCAGCCAGGTATGCCAGACTCATCAAAAATACCTGGGAGTGAGGGAGGGGAAAGTATGGAGGACCTCGATGGGGCGTTAGACGACTCATTGGATGGTTTTGATGACACTTTAGCGGAAAAAAGTGGCGACACCCGTACAGATGAAATTGATATATTAAGCCCGGCAGGCGGCTCCTCTCTCGAAGACGATGATGAGATAGGACCATTAAGTGACGCAGGTGATATTGTAGTTGAAAATCAAGACTATGATATGGAAGCTGAATCAGGTGCTAAGTTAGAGACGAGTGATGGGGAAATGACTCAAGCTGCGATAGAGGGAACTCCAGGACAAGGCAGTGAGACGAGTAGATCCGCCTCAGTCCCTGAAGATATTGGGGATGGGCAAGGAGACGATATTGTTCTGAGGCAGATAAGAGAAGCGGCAATGAAAGAACGCAATCCTGTATTGAGAGAAAAGCTATGGGATGAGTATAGAAAGATTAAGGGCATTTAAATTGGAAATTAACGCAGAAGAACAGATTAACTCTCTTTTGAAATCGAATACTTTATTTATGTGTTCTATTTTTCTTTATTTATTAATTTTGAGCACTTCAAGCATCGCATCAGTCGACAAAGTTACGTCATCAACTCCAATTCAATTAATCACTCCCACGTACCCGATACCAGAGAACCTGTTGTTGGATATTGGAATTCCAACATTAAATGACGGACTTTACCTTTCTGATGACGACGATTTGGTATTCCCAGAAGTCAGATACGCTGAATCCATCTATTTTGCTAATCAACTTGCGAAAATGCTTGAGAAAAGTGGTGCCTGGGGTGCTGTAAGAGTTATACCTAACGATGAAGTTGTAACCGATGTTTTCATAAAAGGCGTCATCTTACATTCAGATGGTGAGAGACTGTCCCTTGATATTTCAGTCTCTGACATCTCGGGACGCGAGTGGTTTTCCAAAAAATATACAAAAGTAGCGGGCAGGTTGGCCTATGATAGAAAAATGAGATCCTCACTTGGCGATCCTTTTCAAAATGTTTTCACCCAAATTGCTAACGACATGCTCATAACCAGAGAGCAGCTCGCGGACGAAAATGTCGAACAGCTTAGGAGCATATCTGAGCTAAAATTCGCTGAAAAGTTTTCTCCTAAAGCATTCTCGGAATATATGAAAACAGATAAAAAAGGCGTCACGCGACTTGAAAGATTACCTGCAAAAGAGGACTCACTCCTCCAAAGAGTAACCAAGATTCGGCAACGGGATTACATTTATATAGATACTATGCAAGATTACTACGATTCTTTTTCGCAACAAATGCATTTTGCATATCAAGACTACAGGGCCGCTACCTATGACTCTGTAGTGAGATCAAGACAACTTGATCGTCAGGGTAACAAAAGAATAATTGCTGGGATAGGATCGATTTTAGCTGGAATTTATGGAAGAACGCAGGCAGAGACAAGACTTGCCTCAGATGCTGGCTCGGCTACAGCAGCTGTTGGAGGCTTTATACTCAAGTCGGGTCTAGAGAAGAAGCAGCAGGCAGCCTCTTTTGATGAATCTATTGCAGAAATGGGATCTTCATTAGAATCAGAAATTGCACCTCAAGTCATAGCGCTCGAGGATCAGACCATTACTCTGACAGGAACTGTAAGAGCGCAGTACGATCAATGGCAGTCGTTAATGGAAAAGATCTATATAAAAGAAAGAGGATCCTTGTAAAAGAAAGGATTCTTTTATGCATCAAAAAATATTTAATCAGTTACAGAAGCTAGAGATTTAATAGATGAAAAAATTTCTTCTGTTGGTGCTTTTATTGGCGGCGCTTTCTGTGATTTTTATTTTACCTAATTTGGAAATTAAAACCGTGCTCACTGATACGGAGGAGATGAATACCTTGTCATCAGTAGACTCCAACGAAATTTCTCAATCGACTATCGCAGAAAAAACAAGATATAGAAAAAGTGCCCAACTGGTACTCGAAGAATTAATAGAGGCAAGAGACATATTAGAATCTCAATCGGTTGATAAATGGGGTGACTCTAAATTTAAAAGTGCCTTAAAGAATGTTAGTGAGGGAGATGAGTTGTACCGGAGGGGAGACTTCTTAGAATCAATAGAGAAATATAAGGACGCTCTTGATCAGCTAGTATCTTTGAAATTAAGGGGCAAAGAAATAGTTCAACAAACAATTAGTGAATCAAATAAAGATATAGAAAAACTGGATTCAGAACTATTGATTCCAAAAGTTAGTTCCTCAGTTGACTTAGCCAGTCTTATTGAACCTGATAATGAAGATATCAAATTACTCAAAAAGAGAGCCAAAAACCTACCACAATTATTTAATCAAATAATACAGAGTAGGCAACTCATAGAATCTGGAAATTTCTACGATGCCAAAAATATTCTGACTGAAGCATCGCTGATAGATCCAAACAGACGGCAAACTGAATTGAGCTTGAATGAGCTGCAGCGATTAATCAAAGAAGAAAATTTCACTCGGTTTATGAGTCAAGGCTTTAGTGCACTAAACAAAAATGATTTTAGTTTAGCTCGTGAAGTTTTCAACGAGGCTCTTATCACGTATCCGAACCGCTCAGATGTTAAAGAGGCTCTTGTCCAGCTCGAAACAAGACAAACGTCTTTTCAAATATCAAAGAAGATTGCAATCGCAGAATCTGAAGAAAGAGAGGAAAATTGGCAAAAAGCTCTTGAAATTTATGAGTCAGCACTCCTCCAAGATTCGACTCTAATCGATATACAGGCAAAATTAATCAATATTCGGATAAGAGCACAGCTGGACAAAAATATACAAAATTTCATTTATAACCCGCTCACATTGTCTTCGGAATCCAACTATCAATCCGCAAAAAGTTTACTGCTCAATGCTAAAAGAATTAATAACCAAGGAGTAAAACTAAAAAATCAGATACTCAAGTTATCGAACATCATAGAGGACTCAAGAAAACTATTTAATATTAATCTTCTATCTGATCAAAAAACTGAGATTACTATTTTCAAGGTTGGAACCATAGGTCTTTTCGAGAAATATACTATGTCACTCATTCCCGGCGAGTATATTGCTCAAGGAAGAAGATCAGGATTTCGAGATAAAAGGGTAGAATTCGTAATCGAACCAAGTCAGACTATAAAAGATATCACTATTATTTGCTCTGAAAAAATATAACGCTGAACTGCTAACTATTTTGTCTGCTCCAAACATAAGAATTTGTGCGTATACTGACTTCGGAGTAACAATAAACCAACTAAATAAAGAAGAAAATTGACAACTGTGTGGTTAGATGACATCAAAAAATAAAATCTCCGCAACGGAGTTTAGTCCTATCCAAACTCCCATTTCTTCGAATAATAAAGAGGTGTCAAAGCGGTCCATCCTATTGATTATGCTCATATTGGTGAGTGGCGTAATTGTTGCCTTTTTGATGCTTTCCAGCTCCGTTATATTTGTAACTCAGCCTGAGGGAGCAAAAATAAATGTTGATGGACTAAGTTTCAATATCGGAAAAAATTATCTGTTTTTACAAGACGAATATGTAATAAGGGCATCAAAAGAAGGATATTTTACTCTTGAGGAGATTTTAAATCTTAAAGAAGACTACTCTCCTGAAATTAAACTGAACTTGATCCCATTGCCGGGAGATCTCAAGATTGATTCCAATCAATCGCCTATCGGGGTAATTTTAGATAATGTTTTTCAAGGCGAAACACCTTTAATTATTGAAAACATTGACAAAGGCTTTCACGAGCTAACGTTTAAGAAATATGGATACTTTACTAAGAATGAAAATGTTGAGATACAAGGCCTTGGCAAAAAACAAGAGCTGAATATATCACTTGATCCGTCTTGGGGTAATGTAACCTTTTCATCAATACCTAATAATGCAATGCTGTCAGTAGATGGAAAATTGCAAGGTAAAACTCCAATTACCACGAAAGTTCTCGAGACTGGTTCAGAAATTTCAATCTCATTGCCTGGCTATAAAACATTTGTAAATGAAGTATTTGTTAAGGCAGGCTCATTCTCAGAATACGAAACTATTTCAATGGAACTAGCGGATGGTTTACTCAGCCTAATTAGCCAACCACCTAGCGCAAATGTGACTATAAATGGTAGTTATGTAGGAACAACTCCATTAAATACCCAACTAAACGCTAATCAAACTCATAAAATAGATCTGTACCTTGATGGATACCTTAAAACGTCAAAAAACATATCTCTTAATCCTGAGGAAAAATTTGAGCTTGAAGTAAATCTTATAGAGAATATTGGAGAAATATATATCGACATAACTCCCAAAGATGCATCGGTGAGTGTAGATGGAAGATCTGTCAGATCTGGAAGCCAAACTTTGAAGCTACCCGCTAAACAACACCAAGTATCTATTTCAAAAACTGGTTTTGAAACTAAGGTACTCTCAATTAATCCAAGACCTCAAATGACGCAATCAATATCTGTAAACTTAATGACTCTAGAACAAGCCTATTGGGCTTCTAGACCAGAGATAATCACATCCTCGGTTGGCACTAAATTAAGACTTTTCAAGCCAAACGGTGAAATTTTTTTTCTCGGTGCACCTAGGAGAGAGCCTGGAAGAAGAGCAAACGAGGCCAAAAAATTGGTACAACTGAATCGGCCATTTTACTTAGCAACGACAGAGCTTAGTAATGCTGAATATAGAGAATGGAGATCAGGACATAATTCATCTTCAATTCGCGGCGTGAGCCTCGATTTAAATTCGCAGCCAGTATCGAATATTTCATGGGAAGATGCTGCGTTATTTTGTAATTGGCTTAGTGAAAAGGAGGGTCTCGCTCAATTCTATGAGGTCACCAACAAAAAAGTGAGTTCAATAAACTGGAACTCAAATGGATATAGACTTCCAACAGAGAGTGAGTGGGCTTGGGTATCCAAAATAGCAAAAAATGGTGACGCTAGAATTTTTCCTTGGAAGGGTTCCTCATACCCGCCATCTGAAGTGGTGGATAACTATGCAGATGAAACTGCGAGTGCCATTCTCCCTTTTGTAATAAAAAACTATAATGATCAAAATCCTGTTTCTGCTAATGTTGGAAGTTACAAACCAAATGAGAAAAAAATATTCAACTTAAGTGGAAATGTGTCAGAGTGGACTAACGATTTTTATGAAATACGTGCTAATAATAGTGAACCATTGGTAGACTATCGAGGTCCAAATTCAGGAAATCGTCATGTTATAAGGGGAGCCAGTTGGGCTCTTGGGTCGAGGTCGGAATTGAGACTCAGCTTTCGTCAACCAGGCACGGAGCAACGTCCTGACGTAGGCTTTAGAATAGCTCGGTATGTTGACGCACCCGGGGAGGATTTATGAAATATACTCAATTTATTTTTTTAAACTTAATATTTATGAGTGGATTAGTCGCGGATGAGACCAGTACTGTAGAGGTCCAAATTGCGAGTAACGAATCTGACGAAATTATTGCAAATGACGAAAAAAAATCACAGACACTTGATCAAAGCACACAAAGTAATGATTTTGACCCAGATGAGGAAATCTCTGAAGACTTCCCAGTACCCATTCCATATGATATCTAAACTTTAAAGGGTTAAAAAGATGGCGAGCTCAACCGATAGAACTTCAAATGAAATGTTTTTCCAAATTGTCGCACTATTACTTTCGATAATTATTGTTCATACAATTTATGTGACCGTTATAAGACCAAACGCTGAAAATATTATTAAAAAACATGCAGAAATGGCTGCCGCTGGGGAGCAATATGAAGTCCCAAGATCATTCTTCGTAGTCATAAAGGATCTAGAGCAAGAGTCTTGTTTTATATTGATGCTTTGGTCATTGTCAATAATGGGATATAAATCTCGTATTGCTATGCGTGAAAAATCCATGCTTTCCGAAAGGTTTTTCAATTTAGCGGAAGGCACCAAAATATTACCTCAGGATGTGAGCCAACTCATACGGCCCATCGAGTCAATCTCCCAAGAGAAAGACTTTTTCCTTTTGCCAAGAACTTTGAAGGCTGCTTTATCACGGTTCGAAGTCACGAATAATGTTCAGTTTGCGTCGGAGGCTATTGATGGCGTTTGTGAAGCCGAAAATGATCGACTTGACTCAGAGCTCTCTATGATTCGATACATAACATGGGCAATCCCGTCAATCGGATTTATAGGAACAGTACGAGGTATTGGAGCAGCACTTGGCCAAGCTCACGAGGCTATGCAGGGAGATATAGCGGGTGTTACTAGTAGTTTAGGTGTAGCGTTCAACTCAACATTTATAGCACTCTTAATAAGTATGGTTGTTATGTTTTTTATGCATCAATTGCAATTGATGCAGGAACGACTTGTACTCGATTCTCACTCATATTGTGAGAATAATTTACTCCGATTTATGAAGGCCTCCGAATAGATGACAATCGCGCTACTTGAACTTAATGATCTTTGTTTAAAGATAAGTACCAAGGAAAGCAAGATATATAGTGAATGTGGTTTTGCTTTAATTAACGAGTCCGGTATTAATACCGGTGAAGAGGCGTATAAAAGTAATTGGAAGTATCCAGATAAATGTCTAAATAATTATTGGTTATTTTTAGACCAAAATTTATTCAAAAAAAACTGGAGATGGGCTCGGCATAATGCTGATATCGCATATGCACAACTAAATAAACTTCTAAACAATGCGGGCTCTTCTACTGAGTTAATTTTAAGTGTTCCTCAAACCTTTTCATCTGAGCAGTTATCCCTAATATCCGGGCTTATAAAGGCATCCAACACACAACTCAGGGCGGTCGTTGATGACAGCCTCCTGGCATCAATGAGAATCAATGAAAACGCATGGATTATTGATATGCAGTTACACCAAACAACCATGACTTTTGTTGAGAAATCAGCTTCAGACTCTGGGAGTATTTTCTCAGTAACAGATCATGAAACCCTCCCTAACTTTGGGTTTCTGCATATCTGTAATCTGTTGGCACAAGAAGTTTCAAATAAGCTAATTAAAAATTCTCGCTATGATCCTCTTCACGATGGTCCTGCAGCTCAGAGTCTTTTTAACCAAATCAAGAAAAATTTGTTAGAGATAAAAGATCGTTCAGAAGTGGTATTTCAGATAAAAGGTCCATCAGGTATTTCTGAGATTTCTCTGGATTTGTTAGAGATCAAAACTTTGCTCGCAAGTGAATGGCGAAAAATATCAAACAAAGTACTAAAGTCTAATAAACCCTTTGCTATGAAAGGTTCTGCACAACTGCTAGAAAAAATTTTAGATTCGTCTGACCGATATCTTGGGATCGTTCCTGATTTTGATATAGATCATGTATCCAAGCTGATTGAAAAAAATCAATCTGAAAAAAACGAGATCGTAAAATTTGAGAGTATGAAAACTGATGAGAAAGATCTTAGCAGGGCAAATACAGTTGACCTTCACACCGCAACACATTTACTTTTT
>CACLAG010000027.1:0-22372 GCA_902604945.1 uncultured SAR92 cluster bacterium
TAATCTCTTGTACTTTGCTTGTTGTAGGCGCTATGTTTATTCTGGGTAGTTTTGTAAGGTATTTAGTCTACGCGCGACGAGATGAAGTGGCATTAATCAGATTAATGGGAGGTGAGACGTCCTTTGCCAGAAGACCTTTTTTATATTCAGGCTTTATATTAGGTCTGACTAGTGGGTTGGTATCGATTGTTATCATTAAAATTTGCTCAATATTAGTCTCACCATCACTTCAAAATCTGTTTTTACTTTTTGAAATTCAAGCTCATTTAAGGCTGTTCACTTTTCAGGAGAATTTATTGATTATTGGAATGGGAGGTGTCATTGGTGTTTTGGGCGCGTGGATTTCGTTTGCAAAGCATTATAAAGAACTTGAAATACTTTAAAGTGACCCAAAATCTATTAATCATGCGTAATTTATCTATGTTTTTGAAGCACTTAGAAAATAATGCTATACTAACCTGCTAATTACGAGGAAATTATGACAAAAGCTCTTCAAACAATGGAATGGATGACACCAGGCTCGAACTTGAATGCCTATATTCAAGGAGCGTCGTCAATACCTATTTTGTCTGCTGCTGAAGAAAAATCACTAGGAGAATCATTATTTTATAATGAAGATCTTGATTCCGCTAGAAAGCTGGTTATGGCCCACTTACGCTTTGTAGTCCATATAGCTCGTTCTTACAATGGCTATGGCTTGCCATTAGGCGATTTAATTCAGGAAGGCAACGTCGGTTTAATGAAAGCAGTCAGAAGATTTAATCCTGAAAAAGGCGTAAGACTAGTGTCCTTCGCCGTCCATTGGATAAAGGCAGAAATTCATGAGTTTATCCTGAAAAATTGGAGGATAGTGAAAGTCGCTACTACAAAAGCTCAGAGGAAGTTGTTTTTTAATCTAAGAAGTTCAAAAAAAGAATTGGAATGGTTATCTGCGGACGAAGCAAAGGCAATTGCTAGTGACTTAGATGTTGAGCTAAAAGACGTAATGGAAATGGAAAAGAGGCTTTCCTCACATGATACTGCGTTCGATGCTTATTCTGACGATGATGATGAAAGCGCCGCTTATTCTCCATCTGCCTATTTGTCATCTGGTGAAGTTGGTCCAGCCGAGGCAATAGAGTCACTAGATCTACAAAGTGATAATAATATGCGTTTGCAAAACGCTATTGAAGGACTGGATGAAAGAAGTCAGATGATCCTGCAGAAAAGATGGTTAGATGAGAAAAAACTTACGCTTCATGAGTTAGCGGATCAATACGGTGTATCTGCAGAACGAATACGTCAACTTGAAAAAAATGCGATGGCATGTCTCAAGCGTCAGATGCAGCAGTGATTCTGATTAGAGAAAATAAAAGCCGCGTGGAAAAACATGCGGTTTTTTTTTATGAGTAAGAATTGGATAAGAATCTCTGCCATAAGCGTACTTTTATGCATATTTATAGGGATATATATTTCCCATGGAATGGCCCAACAATTCACAGTACCTGATTTAAACAGATATTGGACCGCTGTGATCTATCACTTGCTTCACAGCACAACTATTTTAATACTAGCGTTTTCAGGCGATTCATTCATTCAATCTATTTATCGCAATATTATTTCACTATGTTTCTTACTTGGGATCGTATTTTTCTGTGGCACGCTTTATTTATTAATTATATTTGAACTCTCAAGTGTTGCATTCCTCACTCCAGTGGGTGGTTTTGCCTTTATTTTTGGCTGGATTACTTTATTTTTTTCTTTTTTAAAAAGGTAAATCTTATTGTTAAATGAGTTAAGAAAAAAAACGGTTCAAACCTATGTTTTAAGAACAGGAAGGATTACCCCGGCTCAAAAAAAAGCACTTTTCTCCGAGCAATTTGAGTATGGGTTGTCCTTGAGCGCAGGTTTTATTAATACTAATGAAATTTTTGGTAGAAAAGGACTTACGGTGTTAGAGATAGGATTTGGCATGGGCGACTCTCTAGCTGAAATGGCAAACAATCACCGTGACGAGAATTATATTGGCATCGAAGTACACCCGCCTGGGATAGGAAACCTGATAAAGCTCGTTGATTCTTGGAGCTTAACGAATGTAAGGATATATTGGGCTGACGCTTTGGATGTTATTAACGAGTGTTTGCCAAAGTATAGTCTTGATAGAGTACAGGTATATTTTCCCGATCCATGGCATAAGAAAAAACACTATAAGCGCAGATTAGTAACAAAAGACTTTTTAAGTAAAATCGCCGATAAACTGAAATCTGGTGGAATCTTTCACTTTGTTACTGATTGGAAGCCCTATGCAGAGTGCGTTATGGATTTGGTTGATGGAAATAGTCGATTTATAAATTTGGCAGGCAAAAGTAATTATTCAGAAAGGCCAAATTACAGACCCATTACTAAGTTTGAAAAGAGAGGTGAGCGTTTGGGCCATGAGATATGGGAAATCATTCTAGAAAAATCTTTTAAGGATTAGAAATATGAGTATAGAAAATAAAAAAACAAAAGTTGCAGTTGTTCTCTCAGGTTGCGGTGTTTATGACGGTTCAGAAGCATTTGAGACAGTTTTAACGCTCTTACGTTTAGACGAAATGAATGCTGCTGTTTCGTGCTTTGCGCCCAACATTGAACAGTTGCACGTCATCAATCATCTTAAGGGAGAGCAAACTCTTGAACAACCTCGAAATGTTTTGGAAGAGTCAGCTAGATTAGTAAGAGGAGAAATATCTGATTTGGCTTCTGCGGATGCAGAGTTATTTGATGCGGTTATCGTGCCAGGTGGTTTTGGCGCTGCAAAAAACCTATGTACATATGCGGTTGATGGGGAAAACATGAAAATTAATCAGGCATTTGAAACTTTCATACGCAGCGCTATCAGCCTAAAAATACCGATAGGTTTAGTTTGTATCGCTCCAGTTATGTCGGGACTATTATTTGGAAAGGGAGTATCATGCACGATCGGAAATGATGAACAAACGGCGGACGTTATTAGACGCACCGGTGCAATTCACTCTAACTGTAATGTTGATGACATTTGTGTGGACGAGACATGTAGACTAGTAACGACTCCAGCTTATATGCTTGCATCAACTATTACTGATGCGTCAAAGGGAATTACAAAGTTAGTTGAAAAAGTTTTGAAGATGGCTCAATAGATAAAGGATACAACATGAAGAATTATATTAATTTGGTAACTGTACTGACCGCATTTATGGTCCTTATTGGCTGTGAAAATCCTGATGCAACCATTGATGGCGATGAGATTGAACCTTCTAGTGTTGCACTGGATGATCAGACAAAAAAGATTAGTTATTTGATGGGCCTTGATAATGGATCCAGTATCCTTGCGATGCAGGTTGAGTTCAGTAAAGAAGCATTCCAGTTGGGGCTTGAGGATGCTCTAAATGGAGGATCTCCCAGACTTTCTCAAGAAGAAATCGCATCAACGGTATCAGCTTTTGAGGCAGATATGAAAAAGAAGCAGGAAGAACTTCAGGCCTCCCAGCAAGCACTGATGGCTGAACAAGCGGGGGAAAATACTGCTAAAGGAGCAGACTTTATGAATACAAATTCGACAGTAGATGGAGTTGTTACAACAGAGAGTGGATTGCAATACAGAGTGATAACAGAAGGAACAGGCCCTAAACCAACTTTAGATAGTACTGTTGAAGTTCACTATGTAGGAAGATTGATTGATGGTACTGAATTTGATAGTTCTCGGCAGAGAGGGGTGCCTGCTCAATTTGGAGTGACTCAGGTAATTCCAGGATGGACTGAGGCGCTCATGTTGATGACTCAAGGCTCAAATTGGGAGCTCGTTATCCCTCCTGAACTTGCATATGGTCCAGGTGGAACAGGCCCAATACCTCCAAATGCAACGCTAATATTTGATGTCGAACTTCTTAAAGCTAGTGTTGGAGATTCTGATGATGAGTAAAGTTAAAGACAACTTACTTTTTTCTCACTAAATTCAGGATTGATGCTGCAATGAGAACAATGAAAATTACCAATACCCATCCAGGCATTGTAATGGACAAAAATTCCCACTGAATTTTTGCACAATTTCCATCGCCACGAAGAAGCATTGCAATGACCTCAAAATTGGAGAACGTCTCTAAGAGGTAGTCTACTGGAGGGCCACATTGCGGAACTTGCTCTTCTGGCAAACTTTGCAAATACAATTGTTTTAATGAGAAATATGCCCCTGCACTAGTTGCAGCTAGTACTAGCAGAGCATAAATTCTTGCCCCAAGTCTCTTGGGATCATGTGTAGCCCAGATAAAAAATAATAATCCTGCTATGGCAATAAATGCTCTTTGGGTAAGGCATAAATAGCATGGCTCCAGACCCAAGTAATCTTCAAAATAAAACTTCGCTATTAACAAAGATGCAACACATATTAGACCGCAAAGTAGGTTTATACTTCGATTATTTAAACTTTTTAAAAAACTAATCATGAAAATAGTTTGACGAATTCTTCAAATGAAAGTGTATCACTTTGCTCTAGAGTGTTTTGTTTCTTTATTGATTCGAGAGCAGCGTTCGAGTAATGACCAATCAAGTCTTGATCCATTGGCATCGCCGCAAAGTGCTCAGAATAATCTTGTGCTGATTTAAAAGTTATTTCTTGGAAACTTTTTCCCGTATCTCTTATCTTGGATATTATCTTTGCGGCTGGCAGCAAAGAGTCATTCTCTAGCCTTTGTTTACATGTAAGCAGAGTAGATGAGTATGCGGTGTTCTTATTAGCTATATCTAAGCATTCAGCAACAGGGGTCATGTCATTTAAAAGTGTTTTAGCCAAGTCGCGCAAATTTACATCCTTTCCGCTGACGCTAAGCATTAGGCTTGGATCACGCCCATCATAAACAGTTTTTAGATAATTACTTGGAATCTCTTGTTTTTCATCATCGTTAATTAGTGGACTTGTGCTAAGCAGGCAATATGTAAGAAATATATCCAGTAAGTGAACAGTATTCTCGTCGATACCACATGGTAGAAATGGATTGACATCAATACATCTTATTTCTACATATTCTACTCCACGATTCTCTAATGATTGCGTTGGCGTCTCGCCTAGTTCCGTGGTCCGCTTTGGTCTTATTGTGCTGTAAAATTCATTTTCGATTTGTAAGAGATTTGTATTTAGCTGTTTGTACTCGCCGTCAATTCCTCGCACGCCAATTTTTTCGTAGTCGCTATACTTTAATGCCAAGGCTGAGCGAAGATCACTAATATATGTTTCAATACTGTCATATCTGATTTCAAGAGAATCTTGTGCTTGACTCTTGTACCCCAGATCACCCATTCTCAGTGAGGTTGCATTTGGTGAAAAAAAGCTATCGGCATTCTCCCTCATTGGAATTAGTCTATGATTTTCACTTTTAAGAAAATTTTTAGAGACAACCGGCGACGCACCTAAGAAATAAAGAAGAAACCATGAAAATCGATGGAAATTTCTTATTAATCCAAAATAGCAGTCAGATTTAAAGGATTGCAAGTCGTGCGTTCTGGCCTCAGTTTTTTGAAGTTCTGAGAAGAATATGTCGGGTAAAGAAAAATTGTAATGAATCCCCGAGATAGTTTGCATGTAACTCCCGTAGCGATTGCTTAAACCTCTTCTGTATATCTGTTTCATCATTCCTATATTTGATGATCCATAATTACCAATTTTTATCTTGCTATCTTTTGGTAGCATGCAAGGCATGCTATTAGGCCAAAGCAACTCGTTCTGAATAGAGGCATATGTAATTTTATGCAGGTCATTGAGTTGTTGCATCACTTCAGTGGTACTCTCATGACAATCAGTGACTAGCTCAATTAATGCCTCTGAAAAGTCAGTTGTAATATTTTTATGAGTCAGAGGAGAGCCAAGTTCCGAGGGATGCGCGGATTCAGCTATGAAGCCATTTCGATCAGTACGAAGACTTTCTTTTTCAATTCCACGTCTGATAGAGGATAGACATCTTTTTATGTCTGTTTTGATTAATACTTCTATTCTTGATTTATTCAAAGTTATAGTTATCCAAGATAAAACTAGAATTTTAAAAACGTAGCTTGAAACGAACATTTTGCAAATGTCGATGTCAAAATTATTATCATGTTGAATATTTTTATAAAGATCCTGCATTCTACCTGAATGTTTTATAAATTCGAACGGGAGATTGATATGAAAATAAGAGTTTTAGTGCCGATTGCAGATGGTAGCGAAGAGATTGAGTCTGTAACTGTAGTAGATATTCTTAGGAGAGCTGGAGTTGATGTTTTTGTCTCTGCAGTTACTTCCTCAAATACTCGCGAGATTACTGCTTCCAGAGGAGTAAAAATAGTAGCCGATGATGTAATTTCAAATTCCATTGATGAGATTTGGGATGCTATTGTTTTGCCTGGCGGCATTGATGGCGCAAAGCATTTAGCTGAGTCAAAAATTCTAGACAAAATTTTAATTAAACACATATCAGAAAAAAAAGTTATTGCGGCTATTTGTGCATCACCTTGCACTGTCTTAGGTGATAAGGGCTTCCTAACTAATCGTATTGCAACATGCCATCCACATTTCCATAGTTCATTAAAATGCAGAGAGCTGGATGCTGAATCAAGAGTTGTAGTTGACGATCACTATATTACGAGTCAAGGACCTGGTACGGCGATCGATTTTGCGCTAGAAATAGTGGAGATGTTATGTGGCGTTGTAAAAAGAGAAGAGGTAGCGTCACCATTGGTGTTAACTACGTCAACAACTTCCTATTATTAATTTTTGGCAAATAGAAATTAGTATAATATCTTGCTCAATCTTCCGAGCTGTTAAAAACAGTTCTATCTAATCTTTTTTCACTGCTAGCGACAACTGTTGTTACCATCCCATCTCCCGAAATATTTACAACTGTCCGCAACATATCAAGAAGTCTGTCCACTCCGATGATTAATCCAATTCCTTCTACTGGGAGACCAACTTGCTGAAGAACCATAGCCAGAGTAATCAATCCTACGCCTGGAACTCCAGCAGTTCCTATAGAGGCGAGCGTAGCAGTCGCAACAACTGAAACGTATTGAATCATAGACAGCTCGAGACCATAAGCCTGTGCGATAAACACGGTAGCGATACCTTGCATAATAGCAGTGCCATCCATATTTACCGTCGCTCCTAATGGGATTGTAAACGATGCAATTGAATTATCCGCTCCTAGTCGATTCCTAGCTGTAGTCAATGTCACCGGTATGGTCGCATTACTTGATGACGTACTAAATGCAAACAACATTGCTGGACGCATATTTTTAAAAAGCTTCAGTGGATTTAATCCAGTGAAGATATAAAGTATAGCGCTGTAGATGACGGCTGCATGAAAGCTCAATACAAGTACAATGGTACTGAAATAAATTGCCAGATTTACAATTGCAGAGAATCCTTCTCGAGTAAATAATTTGGCCAATAGACAAAAAACGCCATATGGCGCTAAATTAATTAGCATAAAGACCATTTTCATAATGACCTCATTAATTAGAACGCAACCCCGGAGTACTGTTTTGCCAGGATCGCCTGTCTTTAAAATCGCAACGCCAACCAATATTGCAAAAACAATGATTTGCAACATATTCCCATCAACCATTGCCCTAAACGGGTTGTCAGGGAAAATACCAATGAGCACCTCTTTGACCGATGGTGCGGTTTTTACTTCGAAACTATCAATGGTGCCTGTATTTATTCCAACTCCGGGATCTACGATGTTAGCTACTAAAAGCGCTATTGAAACAGCGATCGCTGTTGTGAGGAGATAGAGGAGGATAGTCTTTATAGCGACTTGGCCCATTTTAATGTCTTCCCCCATTGATGCAGACCCACAAACCAGAGAGAAAAAAACTAAAGGCACAACAAGAAGCTTAAGAGATACAACAAAAATTTTTCCAATAACATCGAATATATTTTCGACTATCCAAGTAATGAGAACTGATTCATCTGGATCAGACCCACCTAAAACGTTAAACAACAAACCGACAATTATCCCAGCACTCATCCCGACGAGAATTTTTGTTGATAATTGCATTTCCCCCTCCCTAATCTGGTTTGCTATTTTGTGTAGATTTTGAAATCCAATTGAGAAAGCTGGATTTAAATTCAGACACTTTTGAGAAAATATAGGCCATAAACAGAATATTTAAGACTGCGATAGCAATAAAAAATTCGAGGATACTCCAATCTAAGATTGTCAGAAATAATATACCAAGCAGGCTTCCGCCAACCATAAAAGCTGCGTTAATTATATTATTTGCTGAAATCACTCGTGCTCGAACTGAAGTGCTTGTTCTGGATTGCACCATTGCATTGAGTGGAACAATGAATAAGCCTCCAAATATCCCAATTAGAATGAGATCTAGTGTCAGTCTGATACTTCCTTCAAGAGTTAAAAACTCCAATGGCATTATATTATTTAAATGGGCATTATTATCAGCAAATACCGACGAGGCATAGCTTAAGTCAAATGCAAAGGTACTTAGGCCTAGGGTGCCGAGGGTTACCAACGCAGGATTGACTACTCCTTTGGAAAGACGATTGCATAGTAGTGCGCCTGTTGCGATGCCAATTATGAAAGCAGCCAATAAAATGGATACCATTCTTGGATGTCCATGAAGTACGCTAACGGTAAAGTTTGGGACTTGAGTTAAAAAACACCCTCCATATAACCAAAACCAGGAGATCGCTAATATACAATACCAAACTGAATTGTTTTCAGATGCCAATTTAAAATTTAGTTTTGCCTCGCGTATTGGATTGAAGGTGTTCTCCACTTTGTCATTCTCGGAGGGCGCCGGAGGTATTTTTTGACTGCTTATCCACCCTACCAATGCCATTAAAAGCATGAGAAAACCTAGAATAATTTCGCCGCTGTCAATTGTTATTATCCAGCCACCCATTAATGTTCCCAAGAGTATTGATACAAATGTACCCATTCCCACTTGGGCATTTCCAGCCAGTAGCTCTTTTGATGATAAATGTTGAGGGATTATGGAATATTTTAAGGGGCCAAAAAAAGCTGATTGAGTCCCTAAAAGAAAAAGGACGCAAAGCATGGACGTTAAATTTTGATAAATAAGTGAAACCGCGCCCAATATCATTATAAGTATTTCAAAAAATTTTACTCTACGCATTAAAAATGCTTTATCAAAGCGGTCTGCTAATTGTCCTGCTGTTGCCGAAAACAAGAAAAAGGGAAGGATAAAAAGACCAACTGCAAAGTTGGTTAAAAAATTTATCGTACTGTCTGCAGTTTGCACTGCGGAGCTAACAATTATTACAAGTAGGGCATTTTTGAATAGATTATCATTTAGTGCGCCAAGAAATTGTGTCACAAAAAAAGGGAGAAATTTCTTGCTTTTATAGAGACTAAATTGGTTAATTAATTTGGTTGAATCTGTCATTCAGCAAATCTCAAAAAGTAGCATCGAGGGTCTATTATTGTAATAGTCAACTTATAATGGCAACTGTTTTAATATTTGCAAAAACCTTGTCATTAATTTTTAACTTTAATGTGTTTACAGATTTTGTCGTTATGCTCGCTTTTATTATGTCATTTTTAATATTTAAATTTAATGTTGTCATACCACTAGAGTCTTCGACCATACTTTGAATTAAACCATCAAAGGTGTTCATGATGCTTGTATCAGAGGGTTTAGACAGTGAGATTGATATATCATCTGCGAGAACTCTTAATCTTATTTTTTCACCAACCTTTTTGTCAGACCCTATGATAGATAAATTTCCAATTGCTGATTTCACTTTTATCATTTGAAATTTGCTGTCAACAGAAACTACAGAAGTGTTTAGAAATGTTCCCTCTGCATTGTTATCAAAGTATGGCACTTTCAATCCAGATAGAGTCTTCTCAATATCTTTTGAAAATTTGGCAGAGCCATCTTGAAAGCTGATAATTTGATCAGAGTAGTTCAGGATTTCGTGAATGGAATGGGTTACATAGAGTATTGGTATTTTTTGGCTCGAACATATATTTTTGACAAAAGGAATAATCTGCTGTTTTTGCTCGGCTCCGACCCCTGATAGTGGCTCGTCTAGTAATAGAATTTTTGGTGTTGACACGATAGCCCGCATCAGAGCTACCCTTTGCCGCTCGCCACCCGAGAGGTTCGAAGGTTTTTTCGGCAGTAACTTTGAAATGCCTAAATTTTCCTTTGTCAGTTGAACTAATTCTGGCTCAAGTTTATTTGAAGACTTTCGTATCCCAAAATTTATATTTTGTTCCACATTTAAATGATTGAATAAAAAAGGATCTTGTGCAACATACCCGATATCCCTTTTATGTGTTGCAATAAAAAAATCACAATTTTGAAATATTTTATCTCCCAGTTTAATAGTCGCGCTGTCAGATACTTCTAATCCCGCCAAATGTCTTAAAAATGTTGTTTTACCAGAGCCAGAGGGTCCAAAACAGCTCGTTATATTTTCAAGCGGAAACTCAAGGTCTGTATGCAATGAGAAGGTGTCTTTTTTTATGTTTAACTTAATCGATAAATTCATTTTTATTCTTACCTAAGCTTATTTTTTATTGCATAAATAAGCATTAGCAGAGTAAAAGAAATGACTAAAAGTAATGCAGATAAGGTATGCGCGCTTTCGTAATCTAAAGTCTCTACATAGTTATATATTGAAATGGATGCTACTTGCGTTTGACCTGGTATATTTCCGCCAATCATCAAAACAATTCCAAACTCTCCTAATGTGTGAGCAAATCCCAGAATAAAAGCTGAAAAATAACCTCCTTTCGCTAGTGGTAATAAAACATGAAAAAAGCGTTTAAGTGGTGAGTATCCAAAAATCGCCGCGGTCTCGCCCGCACGCTTATCAATGCCACTAAAGGCATGATGTAACGGCTGTACAACAAATGGCATGGAATATATTACTGAGCCAATTACCAGACCTGAAAAGCTAAAAATTAAGTTTGGTCCTCCCAATGCATTAATAGTTTTCCCAACTACTCCATCAGGCCCAAGTGCTATGAGCAAATAAAACCCTAAAACAGTAGGCGGAAGGACCAATGGAAGTGCAACTAGCGTTTCAACAAGAAATTTAAATCGAAGTTTAGTTTGAGATAGCCACCAAGAAATAGGAGTGCCTATGACTATTAAAATTAAGGTACTTAAAAGAGCAAGCTCAAAAGTTAAACTAATAGCTCTCCAATCGTCATAACTAATCATTTTGGTAAGTCATATCCAGAACTCTTTATCAAATTAGTGACATCATCTGTTTCAAAAAAGGATTTCAATTGCCATGCTGCGCTGGTATCAGTGAGTAATGCAGCCCTCTGTTTGATTGGAGTATATAGATGATTCGGTGGAATCCAATAGTTTTGCTCTTTGAGGTCTCTCATTCTTAATAGTTGAGATTTAGCAATAATTCCCACATTAGCATTTTTTGTTTTTACAAACTGAAATGTCTGTTCAACATTTGTGCCCAAAACAATATTATTTTTTAGAGAATCCCAAATGCCCATATTTTTTAACAATTCGACTGATGCGCTCCCATAAGGGGATATTATAGGATTAGCTATTGCGATTTTTTCAGATTTCAAATTTGATAATGTATCAATTGGGTTAATGCTGCCTGATGCAGACAAAATGACCAAGTGACCAATTGCATAATTGAAAGATGAGTTTTCTATAGAAAGCTGCAGAGCATTCAAACGCTCCACAGTTTCACTATCTGCCGCTACAAAGAAATCAAAAGGTGCTCCATTTACTATTTGTGTAAATTGTTTCTTAGTTGATCCAGCAGATAAGATTATTGTATGGCCAGTTCTAATTTGAAACTCTTCAGAAATTAGTTTCATTGTATGGTGAAAATTACTAGCAACAGCAACTAGTAGTTCTTCAGCCCTAGTAATATTACTAGTAATCAGGAATATCAAAGTCAAGCAAAGCAAGGCTCTGACTTTTTGGATCTGCGAAAAAATATTGCGAGAGCCTAAACTCTTTTCTGATCGTATCATTATTTCACTATCAAATTAGGGAGATGCAACGTTGAATGTATTCCTTTATGTTTATTATAGAATCCTTTAGATTGCTCTTGTACTATTACCACTTTCAGCGAAGTCTTTAATAATATGACAAATAAAAATATTAAAACCATTGATTTTTTGATAAAAAATGCAAAAGTATTTAATGATACAGAATCTCCTAGAATCGAAGATGTCGCTATCGCCAAGGGAAAGATTGTTGATCGAGGCCAAGATTTAAATTATACGAATGCAGAGAAAGTTATCGATGCGAAGGGTCTTTGGCTTATGCCCGGCCTTTTTGATATTCATACACACTATGATTTAGAACTTGAAGTGGCGCCTGCGTTGCCTGAATCAGTTAGACATGGCACCACATCAGTCGTAATTGCCAACTGCAGTTTAGGTTTGGCCTTTGGATCTCAACGAGATGGCATTAACGATCCTATTGTGAGCTGTTATGCAAGGGTAGAAAATATTCCTAAGTCGGTACTCAAGAATTGTGCAGATAATGTGGACTGGGAAAATCCTAAGGACTATTTGAATCATCTTGATACACTAAAGCTTGGGCCAAATGTGGTTGTGTTATTGCCCCACTCAATGCTTAGAATTGAAGTGATGGGCTTCGATGACAGCGTCACAAGAGATCCTACTGACACCGAACTTGACAAAATGTGTAGTATTTTGAAGCATTCTTTAGGGATTGGATACGTTGGGTTATCAACAGATGCTCTGCCATTCCATTATCTTGCCGCTCATCCTCATTGTGAAAAAACAATCCCAACTCAGTTTGCCAAATATCCTGAATTGAAACAATTAACTAAGGTTTTGCGAGATAAAAATGCTGTTTGGCAAGCGACACCTCCAAAGGATAGTGTTATAGATACCCTGAAAACCTTTCTCCTTACTAGCGCAAGAGTCCACGGGAAAGCATTAAAAACAACCGTTGTCGCGGCTTTAGACATTGTTAATAACTGGAAACTTTCCTTAATGGTGAAAACCCTTTCCCGGCTTTTAAACTCAAGATTTATTGGCGGTGATTTTCATATGCAGGCCCTTGGAGCAAGATTTAAAATATGGTCCGATGGTGCCATTACTCCCATTGCAGAGGAGATTCCAGAGCTAAGGAGACTAAATGAAACAGACCTAGAAGATCGTGAAGCAAGGAAAAAAATTCTCAGTGATCCTGAGTACATAAAGTTATTTAGGGATATGTGGATGCGGGGTAAAGAGGGATGGTCAATAGATAGAATTAAGCGGGAGTTGAACTTAGAGGATTATGCATTTAATAGGAAATTATCAGACATGATGATTGACAGATGCCCTCAAAAGAGTTGGGAAGGGAAAAATTTTCAGTTCATTTACGACAGGGTGATAAATATAAAACAGAGCATTAAAGTTGATGACTTATCGACAAAAGAAGGAGAACTGATTAAGCGAGAGTTTTTTTGGATAGCAGATGAGGGAGATTTCATGCTTCAAATGCTAAGATCATTTGATACAAAGTTAAGTTGGAGTACTGTAACTGCAAATCGTGATTTGAAAGTAGTAAGAAAATTATTGATGCATCCTATGCTTCTGCCAGGATTTAATGATAGCGGTGCCCATTTAACTAACATGGCTTTTTATGATGGTAATCTAAGAAGTTTAAAACTGGCTTCCGAAAATGATGATGAGAGAGACGTGGCATACATGGTCAAAAGACTTACCAAGGATGCGGCTGACGTTTTTGGAGTCTCTGGAGGCACTGTCTACATCAATGACGTAGCCGATTTGATCCTCGTCGATCCAGATGTCTTGCAAGGATACGATGGTGAGCAGAATGTTAGACGAGTGTTTAGAGAAGAATATCAACATGAACAGTTAGTTAATAGGTCGGATGATGTCGTGCCATTGGTAATGATTGGCGGCAAGATAGCTTGGGAAAATAAGTGTTTTTCAGAAGACCTTGGCCAAAAAGCTTATGGTAGGCTTTTGCGATCAGAAATTTCTAAGGATTTAATTCAACAAATTAATGCCTAGAATGATCATCGTTGCTCCAATACATACCTCTAAAATTTGCCAAGTCCTTGGTTTTTCGAAATAACTTGTGAGCCTGCTTGCTCCGAAACCTAAACTAAAGAAAAACGCAAAGGATGCTGTGATCGCTCCCAGTCCAAAAAGATGGGTTTCCGAGAACTGGGTTGATATCGAACCAAGCATAATCACGGTATCTAAATAGACATGCGGATTTAGCCAAGTGAAAGCAAGACAAGTGATGAGAGTACTTGATATTGAGTCCTTACTTTCCTTTGAAGGAATTAAATTATGGGTGTTCTTTGCAGATGAGTATAGGCTAATCAGGCCATAACTTATGAGGAAAGAAGCGCCTGCATATTTTGAGAAAAGTTCTATCCAAGGATAAGCGAGAACAATCTCCCCGAAACCCATTACTCCAAGCGTGATTAATATCGCATCCGATAATGCACAGATTAAGCAAACTAAAAATACATGTTTTCTCAACAATCCTTGCTTAAGGACAAACGCATTTTGTGCTCCTATTGCGAGAATAAGAGATAAACCTATGGAGAAACCAGAAAGAAATGTCATTTAATTTTTATTCAAAACAACGCCTTTAAAAGCGAATACTTTAACTTTTTAGGAATAGAGAGGTGGAGTCAATTATAGTAGGGATTTTGAAAAGTTATTTTCTCTTCATTGCGCCAAAAAACTCTGCATTGTTCTTAAAGCCTTTTAATCTATCAACTATGAATTCGGCAGCCGCTAAGTCCTCCATGTCATGGAGAAGCTTTCTCAGAATCCATATCTTTTGTAGATCAGCGTCTGATATGAGTAGCTCTTCTCTTCTAGTTCCTGAACGTCTGACATTTATCGCTGGATACACTCGTTTTTCAGCAATTTTTCTATCTAAAATGAGCTCTAGATTTCCAGTGCCTTTAAACTCTTCATAAATTACATCGTCCATTTTTGAGCCAGTGTCGACAAGCGCAGTCGCAATAATAGTTAAACTTCCGCCATGTTCGATATTCCTTGCCGCGCCAAAAAATCGTTTTGGTTTTTCAAGTGCGTTTGCGTCCACACCACCCGTTAACACCTTGCCTGAAGATGGAATAACGGTATTGTATGCTCTGGCTAAACGAGTAATGGAGTCAAGTAGGATAACAACGTCCTTCTTGTGTTCAACCAATCTTTTCGCCTTTTCAATTACCATTTCCGCTACCTGAACATGTCTTGTTGGTGGTTCATCAAAGGTAGATGCAATCACCTCTCCGCGGACTGTTCTTTGCATTTCAGTCACTTCTTCAGGTCTTTCGTCAATAAGTAGCACGATTATGTAACAGTCAGGATTATTTCTGACGATTGACTGTGCAATGTTTTGCATCATAATTGTCTTTCCAGCTTTTGGTGGAGCTACTATTAAACCTCTTTGTCCTTTACCAATGGGTGAGACTAAATCGATGATTCTTCCAGTCAGATCCTCTGATGATCCGTTACCAGCCTCCAAAACAAGTGGCTCGTCTGGGAATAAGGGAGTTAGATTTGAAAATAATATTTTGTTACGTACATTTTCTGGGGCGTCATAGTTGATTTTGTCAACTTTTAGCATTGCGAAATAACGCTCTCCATCTTTGGGAGGACGTATTTTCCCAGCAATCGCATCTCCTGTTCTCAGATTAAATCGTCTTATCTGACTTGGAGAAACATAAATATCATCGGCTCCCGCTAAATATGAAGCACCCGCTGACCTAAGGAAGCCAAACCCATCTGGAAGGATTTCTAGTACGCCATCACCATGGATATCTTCTCCGGATTTCGCATGCTTTTTGAGAAGAGCGAAAATAATGTCATTTTTCTTGGATCGAGCTAAATTATCCAATCCAAGTGCGGCTGTCATTTCAAGAAGCTCACCGATGGGTTTGTGCTTAAGTTCTGATAAGTTCATAAGTAACGATTTTAGTAAATGTTGTTTGTTGAATTAAAGGATGTTTATTCTTGTCGACGATCGAAGTGCAAAGGAAATTATAAGAGTTTAAATTAAGGGATTTAATACATTACGACCGCTGAAGGCAGAAATTATAGCGTTTGTGAGCAAAAGAGCAAGTTTTAAGTACAATTAAGAGAATGTGCTTCAGGTAACGCTATCTACAAATTCCGTTAACTGCACTTTTGACAAAGCTCCAACTTTTGTCGCCTCTACAGTTCCACCTTTGAACACAAGTAACGTTGGTATGCCTCTAACATTAAATTTAGCCGCAGTTTCAGGGTTACTATCGACATCTAATTTGCAGACTTTTACTGTTTCTAAATAATCTTGAGAGACCTCGTCAAGAATCGGAGCAATCATTTTACAGGGGCCACACCATTCTGCCCAAAAATCTACGATTACAGGAATATCTGATTGTAAAACTTCAGCCTCGAAGTTTGCATCGGTGACGTGGGTAATATTTGAACTCATTTTAGATCCAAAAATTTTAAATGGGGTGAAATCATATCACTTCAATAAATCATTCTTCAATCACAAACTGAAGTTTTATGCTCTCAAGTTATCTTTGCACCAAACTCTTAATGGCTGAGTTAAAATCTTTCTAAAATCGAATTCAGAAATCTATATCCAAGGTCAGAGGTTCGAAGATGTTCCATACTAGATTCTAGTAAACCTTGATTTTGTAAATTAATTACTCGCTCTGAGATAACTGATTGTGAAATTCCTGTTCTTGACTCGAAATAAGTCCAGGGAACTCCATTTTTAAGTCTTAAAGCATTCATCATGAATTCTGTTATCAATTCATCTTGAGGAACGGACTTTTTACTTCTGGGGTTTTTATCGTGCCGTTCCATATAAGAATTTGGCATTTTGCTTTTTAAAGTTCGTACAATATCTCCTTCTTTTGTTGTTATCTTTCCATGGGCGCCTGCACCAATGCCAATATAATCTCCAAACGACCAATAATTCATGTTATGTAGAGATGGTTTTTTATCGGAAGTAAATGCTGATACTTCATATTGCTCAAAGCCCTGATTACTGAGAAGTGTCATACCATTATCATAAATATCAGCAAGCTCATCTGTATGAGGCAGCGTTGGAGGTTTTGAGTAAAATTCAGTGTTAGGTTCGATGGTTAATTGATACCAAGAAATATGTTTAGCACCCGCACCGATAGCAATTTTTAAATCCTCTTTTGCCTCTCTAATGTCTTGGTTTGGAAGACCGTGCATTAAATCGATATTTATATTGTTAAAACCTGCTTTTGTAGCAGCTTTTATGGCATCTTTAGCATCTTTGTTGGAGTGGACTCTTCCAAGTGAGTCGAGATGTTTACTTTGAAACGATTGTGCTCCAATGGAAATTCTATTGATGCCAACACTGAAGAAATCACCGTACTTTTTTTTATCTGTTGAACCCGGATTTGCTTCGATCGTAATTTCTGCATTTGGAGATATACCAATTAAATTATCTATAGCTGCTATGATTCGACCGATACTCTTTGAGGAGAAAACGCTTGGAGTCCCACCGCCAAAAAAAATAGTATTAATTTTGCGGCCTTGAGAGAGCTTTTTATCCCATTCGAGATCTCTTATTAATGACTCAACATACCGAGCCTCTGGTAAATTAGTCGCTATTGTGTGCGAATTAAAATCGCAATATGGGCATTTTTTTTGACACCAAGGAATATGCACATACAGAGATAAAGGGATTTCCTCATGCATCAACATTGAGATTACTCAAAATTTTTGATAGCTTTCTCAAAGCCTGGCCTCTGTGACTATATTTCTCTTTTTCAGTAATCTCAATTTCGGCAGCATGACATGTAAGTTCGGGGATCATAAAGATCGAATCATATCCGAATCCTAGTTTTCCTTTCTCTTCTTCTGCTATTACTCCTTGCCATGAACCCTCAGAAATCAAAGGACATGGGTCTTGATGGTGCTGCAATAGAACAATCATCGCGTGATACTTTGCTTTCCGTTGTTTATATGGAACTCCTTTAAGCTGTCTCAGCAAAAGAGCCCTATTTTCTGAATCATTACAATCTGGGCCAGAGAATCGCGCAGAATAAATTCCAGGTTGACCATTTAAAAAATCAACTGACAAACCTGAATCATCGGCAATCGCAGGTAGACCTGAAAGTTTTGAAGCATTACGCGCTTTTAATATTGCGTTCTCAATATATGTCTTGCCCGTTTCTTCGATATCATCAATACCCAAATCACGTTGGGGTATCAACTTAATCCCAAAGGGCTGAAAGAAAGTCTCGAATTCAACCAATTTGCCATTATTGCTTGACGCGATTACGATCTCCTTTTTTGAAAATGACATATTCCATTGAATCCTATTCAGTCTGTGTACATTTTTTTTTGAAACTTGAATGTATAGTTTGGAATTTCAATTTTGTTCTCATGTTCTATGTTGATTGAAAATGTAAGGTAATCTTCATTATCAAATTCAAAGGGAGCAAGGTAGTAAAGAGACTTACCCTCTTGGACAGGAAAGAATTTAAGCTTCTGAGACTGCTGTAGAATATTGGATACTTTCCCCTTTATTTGAACAGGGACACCTATAGCTATGTCTTTCATGATAGATACGTTTACAAGACCTCTGTCTTTACCTCTTACTATTTTGTAATTTGATGCAATATCTGGTGGTATAAATGAGCTATTGAAAGCGCTGAAGAAAATTTTATATTCACCCACTTGTTTAAAAATACTATCGTTGGCATAAGTATTATCACCAAAGAATATAAAAAGAAATATTAATTGCCATTTAAGGGTCTGCATTTAAGGGAAGTTCCAATTTTATTTGCTCGAGAGCAAGTATACGGCTGTTTGAGCAAAGAGATTTGCGCTTAATCTTCTAAAAGGTGCTGAAAAAGAACTGCCAACAAACTTCTTTTTCAAGATATTAATATTTTGTTCTTCACATAGAAGCTCAAAATCTTTATAAGTAAAAAGGTGGATATTGGGCGTGTCGTACCATTGGTAACGCAATTGTTTTGTCACAGGCATCCTGCCGGAAATGAGCAAAGAGAATCTCGTTCGCCAGTAACCAAAGTTTGGAAAAGTTACGATACACTTTTCTCCAATCCTGAGCATCTCATTTAGCATGGTGTGTGGGGCATTGAGCGTTTGAAGAGTTTGAGACATAACGATAAAGTCGAAGCTTTTACTTTTAATATTTTGTAAGCCATTATTCAAATCATACTCTATTACATTTATCCCTTTTGAAATGCACTTTTCAATATGATGTGGGTCGATTTCAAAACCATAACCTGTGATTCTATTCTTATTTATTAGAGTTTTTAAGATTTCTCCATCTCCACACCCTAAATCTAATACCGTTGATTCATCATTTATCCATGAGAAGAGTACTTGATTATCAATCACTATTGATCTCCTCAAATTCCTCAAGTGCTCTGTTCAAGAAGACTCTCAAACCATTTTCATATCTTTCATCTGGAAGCAAAAAGGAATCATGGCCCTTGTCAGATTCAATTTTCAGGTAAGTGACTCTTTTATTTGTATCCATAAGTTTTTGTACTATTTGATTCGAGCACTCAGGAGAGAAGCGCCAATCACTTGTAAACGAAATTACAAGAAATTTGCATTTAGCATCCTCAAAGGGTTGCTTATTAGATTTGGAGTCGCTCTCAAAGTTAAACATATCCAGCATTTGAGTGATTAAAATGTAACTGTTAGCATCAAAACTCTTTTTGAACTTATCGCCTTGATAATTTAGATAGCTTGCAATTTCAAACTCTGAGTTTACATCAGCTTGATTTTCAAGCTGGACATTTTTTGTGGATCTCCCAAATTTCCTTCCAAGGATGCCATCTGATAAGTATGTTATGTGTCCGACCATTCTCGCTAGAGCTAATCCTTTGGAAGGGTTTAGTCCTAAATTTAAATAATCACCATTTTTAAAGTTTTCATCTGATTTTATTGATCGCCGTGCGATCTCATTAAAAGCAATGTTTTGCGCAGATAGCTTTAATGCTGCTGCAATTATGACGGAATTTTTTATCAGATTAGGATAAAGAACAGACCACTCCATAACTTGCATGCCACCTAGACTTCCTCCAATAACTGCTATCCAACCTTTTATTTGAATTGCATCCATTAACATTTTTTGAGAGTTAACCCAGTCTGTTACATGCAGTGTTGGGAACTCTGTAGCCCAATATTTGCCAGTTTTTGGATTTATGGTGTTTGGACCAGTGCTACCGAAACAACTTCCAATGTTTGTAAGACTTACTACGCAAAATTTATTCGTATCAATCGCCTTATTAGGTCCTATATAGTTATCCCACCACCCAATATTTCCATTGTCATCCTTGCCAGCAGCATGATGATTCCCACTGAGTGCGTGGCAAATTAAAATAGCATTATTTTTTGCTTTGTTCAGATGACCATAAGTCTCATAAACGAGATCGTGTTGCTCTAAACTAACTCCACAAGATAACTTTAATGTTTTTGTTATTGTTATCGTTTTGGTAGAGCGTTTTAAAGTATCACCATTCTTTTCAGTCTGTGGCATAATTTTTAATGGAGCGAACGCATTCGAGTCGATTTAGTTTGTAAACTCTAAGTTGACTATCCTAGCTTCGCAAGAATACTCGAAAATTAATAGACTGAAAGTCTAACGAATATGTGTGTAAATAAGAAATGATTTATAGAAAATTGGGAAATACTGAAATCGAAGTGTCTATCATTGGGCTTGGAACCATGACTTGGGGCCAACAAAATAATAGATGTGAAGCGTTTGAGCAGATGGACTTTGCTTTGAGTAAAGGAGTAAATTTATTTGATGCGGCGGAAATGTATCCCGTACCTCCAATGGAGGAGACGCAGGGTGATACGGAGAGATTTATTGGTGATTGGATTGCTCAAACGGGGAGAAGGTCTGAAATTATCTTAGCAACGAAAGTAGCGGGAAGATCTAATGATATGAGATATATCAGAGGTGGACCTAGACTTGATGCTGATCAGATTCGTTCTGCGGTAGAAGGTTCATTGACTCGATTAAAGACCGATTATATTGATTTATACCAGGTACATTGGCCTGAAAGAGCAACAAATTTTTTTGGTAGACGTGGTTATGTCCATATCGAAAAAGATGATTCGATAAGTATTCAGGAAACACTTTCAGCATTGCATGATTTAGTTGATGAGGGTTTGATTCGAAACATTGGAATCTCTAATGAGACCCCTTGGGGGCTAAATAAATATTTAAGAGAGTCCGAAAATGGGGCACTATCAAAGGTGGTTAGTATTCAAAATGTATATAATCTTTTAAGCAGGCAGTTTGAGGTTGGTTTGGCAGAAATATCGATGCGGGAAGGGGTTGGCCTTCTTGCATACTCCCCTTTGGCTTTCGGTCTTTTAACTGGTAAGTATATGAATGATAAGTATCCTCAGGGCTCAAGACTCTCACTTTTTAAAAGGTTTAGTAGGTATGGGAGTGAGGAATGCAAGTTTGCTACAAATGAATACTCGAAGATAGCAAAACAACATGGATTAAGCCTTACTCAAATGTCTTTGGCTTTTGTTTTATCGCAATCTTTTGTGTCTAGTTGTTTAATTGGTGCTACGTCCATTGATCAGCTGAAGGAGAACATTGATGCTGTGGATGTCAAATTATGCGATGATGCAATGAAACAAATCTCAGAAATACATAATAAATATCCGGATCCGGCCCCTTAGATATTTTGAGTAACTTAAAACATTATATTATTGACAAAACGCTGGAATTGACTCTCTGCAAATATCAGAACGAGAATCGCGACCATTGGTGAGATATCAATCATACCAATGGGAGGAATAATATTCCGGAATGGCTTCATGTATGGGTCGATTATTTGACTCGTTAATTGAACTATTGGATGGTTAGAGCCTCCAATCCAACTAGATAACGCGATTATGAGTATGCCGTATAAGTATATTTGAATCAGTGGTTCTACAATAGAAATAGCTGCAACAAGCAAGAATAAACCGAGCTGACTTTGCATGACGTTTCCAAAGGGTATTAATATTAAAAAAAAGCTCCATTTAACAAGAATTGCAGACGCTAGTGCAGCAAAGTTAAAGTTTTTTATGGTTGGGAAGATTTTATTTAAAGGCTCAACAAGAGGGGCTGTTATTTTTAATATTATTTGCGAAATTGGATTAAAAAAGTCTGCTTGAACAATTTGAAGTAATAACCTCACGAGTAAAACTGCAGCGTAAAAATCTAGTAATATCCTTAAAATGTTTATCGCTCCATTTTCCATTTGATAATCCTCGTTAAACCTTAACCGGCAAATTGCTCAGACATTTTTTCGGCCCTACCGTAGGCTTCTTGCATCGCATTTCGAAATGTTTGTTCTAAGTTCTCATTGTTGAAAACATTGAGC
>CACLAG010000028.1:0-22205 GCA_902604945.1 uncultured SAR92 cluster bacterium
GAGGCACGATTGTTATTAAATCACCCAAGTCGCACGGTATTATTAAGAAAAATGTTCTTGTGGGCAATTTTGCTCTGTTCGGAGCGACCGGTGGCAGGATGTTTTTTCAAGGAGAGGCTGGTGACCGTTTCGCTGTTAGAAACTCGGGTGCATCTGCAGTTGTTGAAGGTGTTGGGGAGTTTTGTGCAGAGTATATGACAAATGGGACCATCATGAATCTTGGAGGTTTTAGTAAAGGCATGGGGAATGGAATGTCAGGTGGTTTTGTGTATCAATTTGATCCTAATAAATTATGTCGAAAAAATATGAGTCAAGAGTCGGTTGATTTGGCTTATTTGGAAGATGACACCTTAACTTCCGAAATTCACTCCATTGCGATTGAGACAATGCTTCATTTGCATATTCAAGCTACTGGCTCATCCAAGGCTTATGAAATTATTTCTAATTGGGATGCGCAAAAGAGATTTTTTGCGGTCCTCACTCCAAAGGCTCTCAAGCAGTATCAAGACTCAAATGAAATATTGGCAGAGAAGACGCAGAAAGAGCTTATAGAGGAGTTGTCTGTGTCTCTAGTCGGGTATCAAATCAATAAATTAAAAAAATGTTGGCGTTCTGGCACTCTTATTCTAGGTGGTCATGCTCCTGATTCCTCTTTACGACGCGATCACGACCATCAATTACTCAATAGCTATTTTGTTCTTGATTTCGCACAGAAAATATCTCAAAAGAAATATCCATCGCAAATGAAAAATACTGACCTGATAAACAAGGTAACAAGAAACTTAATTTTGACCGAAGATCATAGCTTGATGAATGGGTTATTAAAATTTGCGAAGAAAGCAATAATGGACTACAGCTCAGAGCAGTTGGCGGTTCTGATTGCTGACAAGAGATTGAGAGATTTTAAACAGGCATTGAATCTCCGCAATTGTTTGTCTATGGATAGTATTGGAACATATTCTTGGATTTTAAAACAAGATCGGAAGAATCAGGCTCAACTTGGAGAGATCCCTGACTTCGAAGAACTTTTTTCGAAAAGCATTATCACTGATACACTATTGAGTGCTGGATAACTGGGTCTATCAAATATGAAAACACCAAAATTTCCAAAAGATGCTCCGTTTTCTGATGATCAAAAGTCTTGGTTATCAGGATTTTTAGCGGGTATCCAAGCCGCTCAAACTTCTGTGGATGAGGCTGCAGAGTTAGCTGATAAAGATCCGAATAAACTACTGAATATCCTTTATGGCACGCAAACTGGTAATGCTGAGACACTTGCCAGTGAGACGGCGGATGCAGCGCGAAACTTTGGAATTGAAGCAAAAGTTCAAGGTTTAGATGAGGTCGATATAAGTCACTTTGCCAATATGAAGAATGTTATTTTTACTATCGCGACATATGGTGAGGGGGATATGCCAGATAACGCTGAGCTTTTTTGGAAAGATCTCAGTAACTCGGACATGCCGAAGCTTCCTAATATGAAGTTTGGTGTACTAGCACTTGGTGATACTGGTTACGATGAGTTTTGCCAAGCTGGAAAGTTGATTGATATGAGGTTAGAGCAGTTAGGTGCATCAAGAATTATTAAAAGACAAGATTGTGATGTTGATTATGAAGAGGTAGCGTCATCGTGGATCAACAATATTATGCCGATGTTAGGGAGTAGCTGTAATAGTTCAGAGTTGCCGTTAGATGTGAAAGCAAAAAAAAATTCCTGGAACAGAAAGAATCCTTTCCCTGCTGTTTTATCAACCAATGAATTACTCTCTAAATCGGGCTCAGGTAAGGAGATAAGGCATTTTGAAGTAGATATATCAGATAGTGGAATTCAATATGAAGCAGGTGATGTAATAAATATCATACCTGTAAACGCTCCAGATTTGGTTCAATCAATTATTACTCGTCTCGGTGTGAAGAGTTCTTTCATACCAGAGAACAAGAATCAATCAATTGAGTCACTATTTACGTCAAGCTATGAAATATCTACTCCCTCCAAAAATTTAGTCGCATATATTGAAGACAAGATAGGAGACAAGGAACTAACATCAGTAGTTAAAAGCGCAAATAAAGACATGTTGTCAGAGTATCTGTGGGGAAAAGATATTCTAGATCTTTTAACTATTGATCCGAATTATCAATTTAATATTGACGATATCTTGTCAAATTTAAAGTCTTTGCAGCACAGAGCATATTCAATCTCTTCGAGTCCAAAGAAATATCCTGACTCTATCCACATGACAATATCTGCGGTTAGGTGGAGTAATAACGACAGAGCTCATTTAGGTGTATGTTCGTCTTACTTATCAGACAGAGTAATAGAAAGTAAATCTGTCAAAATATTTGTGTCTCCCAATAAATCGTTTAGAGTTCCAGAAGATGGTCAAACTCCTATGATTATGGTTGGCCCCGGGACTGGTATTGCGCCTTTTAGAGCATTTTTAGATGAACGAGAGATGAGCAAAGCTAAAGGAGATAATTGGTTATTTTTTGGGGACCAAACCAGACAGTTTGATTTCGCATATGAGGAGGAGTTTTTAGAGAAAAAGAATTCTGGCCTTCTCACTAAGCTCGATTTGGCTTTTTCAAGAGATCAAGAAGAGAAGGTATATGTTCAAGATCGAATGCGCGAGAGTAGTAAAGAGTTTTTTATGTGGCTGGAGCGAGGAGCTCATTTTTATGTTTGCGGCGACGCAACAAAAATGGCTAAAGATGTTGACTCAGCGTTACGTGATATTATTTCGACTGAGGGGAATATGACATCTGAGAAAGCAGACCTTTATGTTGATAATCTCAAGAGAGAAAAACGTTATTTAAGAGATGTATATTGAAATCTTTCAATTCTGTGATACCAATAATGAGTGAGATTAAAAATGATAGGTTTCTTAGAGCCCTTAAGCGAGAAAGTGTTGATAGAACCCCGATATGGATTATGCGTCAGGCAGGCAGGTATCTTCCTGAATATAGAATTACAAGGGGAAAAGCCGGTGATTTTCTCTCTTTGTGTAAAAATAAGCAGCTATGTTGCGAGGTTGCGCTCCAGCCACTTAAACGCTTTGAATTAGATGCGGCAATATTATTCTCTGACATACTTACAATTCCAGATGCAATGGGTTTGGGTTTGTATTTTGAAACGGGGGAAGGACCAAAGTTTCGGAAGACCATTAAGAATTATGCGGATGTAGAAAAGTTACCACAAGTAAGTATCCGTAAAGATCTCTCTTATGTGCTCGAAGCTGTTTCATTGATCAGCTATGAGCTTAATAATCAATTGCCCCTAATTGGTTTCTCAGGAAGTCCATGGACCCTTGCTGCATACATGATTGAGGGACAAGGGAGTAAAAATTTTCCAAAAGCAAAAGCGATGCGATATCAAGATCCAGCGCTGCTACATTTGCTTCTTCAGAAGATTACAACGTGTGTTATAGAGTATCTAAATGCCCAGATTGAGCATGGTGTTCAAGTGGTTCAGATATTCGATTCTTGGGGCGGCCTGTTGAGTCATGATAGTTATTTTGAGTTTTCGCTGAGTTATATGAGTAAAATTATCAGAGGTATAAAGGACATGCACGGGGACAATATTCCGATTATTTTATATACCAAAGGAGGTGGCCAATGGATTTCAGATATAGCCGACACAAATTGTGACTGTATTGGAATTGATTGGACAACAAATATTGGAACTGCCAGAAAAAAGGTTGGGAATGTTGTATCAATACAGGGCAATTTAGATCCTAGTGTTCTCTTATCTGATAAGAGAATAATTCGAAGTGAGGTATCAAAAATAATGGAAAGCTTTGGCTCTTATCCCGGACATATTTTTAATCTTGGCCATGGAATTACACCAGACGTAAAACCTGAAAATGTTAATGAGATGATAATGGCGGTACATGATTTTACACAGAAGTCGAGTCGGTAGTTGTGGTTATTCTTTTGCCAACTTGAATATTATTTCCAGATGAATGAAACTTTTCTAATGGAGCAATTTTGTTATTTTGAAATAGCACAATTATGGTAGATCCGTATTTAAATTTCCCGAGCTCTTCTCCCTTCTCAAATTCCATCTGGGTTTCTGATAAATCAATTCGCCTTCCTTTAGTTTTTTCATAATCGTGATGGCATTTCCACACTGTTTCAATTCCCGAAACTAGAAAAGCGCCTATAAAAATGACTGAAAAATAGCCTAAATCTTTAGAGATAAACTCGCAAATCAATCTTTCATTTTTGTTATAAATTTCCGATATGTGGTCAACACTATTTTCATTTACTGAATAAAGTTCTCCCGGCACAAAATGATGAGAAACAATTTTTGCTTTAAATGGAATATGGACTCGGTGGTAGTCTTTGGGTGACAGATAAATAGTAAAAAAATTACCATTTATATATCTATTGGTCATATCAGTGTCTTGAGTAAGTTTTTTTAGGCTGTAATTTATATTTTTTGCCTGCATTATTTGAGTTGAATTTATTACTCCAAATTGCGTTATCGTGCCATCTGCGGGCGAGCACACACTATTTTGGCGCTCGTCGATGGGACGGACTCCATCTCTTAACTGCCTGGTAAAAAAGTGATTAAACGTTTTGTAACTTGAAATATTAGGGCTAATTGCTTCATTAATATTAATTTTAAAATATGCGATAGCAAGCTTTATAAGAGTGTTTTTAACTATGCGTGTTTCACTTTCGGCAACCTTTTGAACTAATTTTGATAGAACCCTTTTCGGAAGAATTTCCTGAATGGATACAATAAGTCGCCTGATAAAGCGTATAAAAATTCCACTCATCTTATATTATTTTCATCCCTCTCTATTGTTGCTTCAACTGATTCTTTAAAGTTTGTCTGTTCACCGATGGCCCATCTTATATTTTAAAAGTTCGGCAGTCTCGCTGAAATTTTGGTGAATGCCAATGTTTCATTTCATTTATAGTAATTAATTTTAATGTTCACAGATATACCTTTTCTTTTATTAACTTTATAACATCGGTTTTACTGTTGTGGATTTCTGCCTGTCTCAGTGAAAATTTAAATCTAATTGCGCTGCATCTGGACTATCTACCTAGACTGAAATTTTTTTCAGAAATAGCCGGTAAAATAAAGGTAAAAAGTTTATTTATCGAGTAGCATACGATTCTGGATCAGCATAGGTTATCATAGTCTTTTGTTTAACTGTTTCTCACGCAAAGGGATAACTGATGAACTTGGTATGGATTGATCTTGAGATGACGGGCCTGATTCCTGAAAAAGAGCGCATTATAGAAATTGCGACTGTCGTGACCGATTCCAATTTAAATATCTTAGCTGAGGGCCCGTCAATTGCCATCAAACAACCTGATTCACTTCTTGATAGTATGGATGATTGGAATACTGATCAACACGGTCGATCAGGTTTAATAGATCGAGTGAGACAAAGTGATATTGACGAATCTCAGGCGATGCAATCGACTATCCAATTTTTATTAAAGTGGGTAAAAAAAGGCGAATCGCCGATGTGTGGAAACTCAATCTCCTTGGATAGAAGGTTCTTGATAAAATATATGCCCGAGTTAGAGTCGATTTTTCATTACAGAAACATTGATGTAAGCACATTAAAAGAACTCGCCAAAAGGTGGACTCCAGAAATTGAATCTGGATTTAACAAGAAGGGAGCTCATTTGGCTCTTGATGACATCTACGAATCAATAGCAGAATTAGCGTATTATCGAAAAAATATGTTCAATTGTTAAGTTTGCGATTTTGTTCTTCTAATGCCCAGTTAAGGTGCTCTTTAAGCATCTCTGAACTATTAACCATTCTTGCTTTAAGGCTTTTAACGATATTTGAGCACCCTGGCGCGTTACCCAAACCAATCGCGAGGTTTCGCAACCATCTTTCGTAACCAATTCTTCTTATTGGCGACCCTAAAGTTTTTTCTTGAAATTCTGATTCACTCCAGTTAAAAAGTTCTAGTAGTGAGGCATTATCAAGCTTATGACGGGGCTGGAATACTTCCTCAGATGTTATTGCGGGATCTCTATTCCATGGACACCAAATTTGACAGTCATCACAACCAAAAACACGATTTCCCATTAGCAAGCGTAATTCTTTGGGAATAATCCCTTTATTTTCTATCGTTTGATAAGAAATACACTTTTTTGCGTCCAAAACATATGGCTCTGGAAATGCGTTTGTTGGGCACACATTTATACAAGCTTTACATTTGCCACAAAGATTGGCTTCCTTTGCGTTATCAACTGGCAAAGGGATCGATGTGTATATTTCTCCAAGAAAAAACCACGATCCAACTGATTTGTCGATAAGAAGCGTATTTTTACCGATCCAACCTAATCCTGCTTGTTCAGCTAAAGGTTTTTCGAGAACCGGAGCGCTATCGACAAATGGTCTATGATTGAATTGCTCTTTGGGTATCTCTTCTGCAATTTTTTTGGTTAGTCTACCCAACTTTTTTCTTATAATTTTATGGTAATCCTTTCCCAGCGCATATCTTGAGATGTAGGCTTTATTGTCATCTTTTAAAGTAGCAATCATATTAGGGTCAGAAAGATAGTTCATTCTCACTGATATAACACGGATCGTCCCTAAAACCAGCTTTTCTGGTGTACACCTTTTTTCTTCGTGTTTCGCCATCCAATCCATCGAACCATGATATTTATTATCTAACCATGTCTTTAATTTCTCAGATGCATACTTCAGATCTGGTGCTATTATAGAAACCCTCTGGAAACCAAGATTCCCTCCCCAATGTTTAATATTTGCAGCAAGCTGATCGAGGTCTATATTGTTTTGGTCAAATTCTGGCATTATTACCAACACTTATGGCTTTGATTTGACAATTTTACTAGAGATTATTCATGGAAAAAAATAATAAAATTTTTAAAACTGAACAGATTAAAATAATCGAACAAACTTATTGTGGGTCTGACATTGATCAGCAACTAATTTTGATGGAACGTGCAGCAAAATCTGTAATTCAAAATTTGATAAAAAAGTTTGGCAAACCAGAAAAATTGTATGTTTTTTGTGGTCACTCGAATAATGGAGCAGATGGTTATCTTTGCGCGTTGATCGGTTACGAGATGGATATTTCTGTAACAATTATTGAGGAAACGAATGTTAAGAAAAGGTCATCACTTGCGGAGAAAGTAAGACGAAAATGTTTAGAGCTTAATATTACTCCTAAACCCTTCAATAATTCTTATCTTCTTGATAAAGGGATAATCATAGATGCGCTAGTAGGCAGTGGTCTGACTGGTGCAGTTAGAGGTGACATTCAAGAAATTATAAAATTTGTCAATCAACAAGGCGCTCCAGTTATCTCCATTGACCTTCCATCCGGAATTGTCGCAAATACTGGACATATCCCATCGGTTGCTGTTAAAGCAGATCTCACTGTTTGCTTGATTGCTTTGAAACCTGGACTGCTATCAGGAAAGGCAAAAGAGTATCTTGGAGAGTTGATCGTTGATAATCTTGGTATTGACTTGTGTGGCTATCCTAATATAAGAAATTTTGGACAAGTACTAGATATAGATCAGGCGATTAAAAACCTGCCAAAGAGACGTGCCAACTTTCACAAGTATGATGCTGGATTATGTGTGATAGTTGGTGGCGATTTTGGAATGGGTGGTGCTCCGATAATCTCCGCAGAGGCGTCGATGAGAATTGGGACAGGTCTTACAAGGATAGTAACTCGCCCCGACCATATGATTGCTTGTCTTGTCAGAAATCCCGAGTGTCTTGTAAATGGCATAACCACAATTCATGAAGCTAGACGATTAATTGCTAGAGCAACAGCTATTGTAATAGGTCCTGGGCTGGGGAAATCTCCGTGGTCAAAAAAGATGTTAGGGGTTTTTATGGATGCTGATGTACCAATTATTTTAGATGCTGACGCTTTATCTTTGATTGCGGAAAAGGAGTTAACTTTTAATTACAAAGCAAAGGAAATTATTATAACTCCGCATACCGGAGAGGCTGCGAAATTACTTGGCTGCTCGGCAAGTGATGTTGAAGAAAACAGATATGAGGCGGTTAATAAGTTGCAAAGTGTATTTGGAGGTGTTGTTTTGCTCAAAGGTCCAGGATCGGTTCTATCCTCAATTCATACTCACGAGTTATTCGTTTGTCCATATGGAAATGCTTCACTCGCTACTGCTGGATCTGGTGATTTATTAAGTGGTGTTATTGGTGGATTGGTAGCGCAGGGGAAAAGTATACAGGAGGCAGCGGAGATTGGTGTATCGATTCATAGCTATGCATCAGACATGGCATTGCATGAACATGCCGACAAGGGTTTAATAGCGACTGATTTGTTAGCTTATATGCGTCGAATAATTAATGGTCAGCAATTGAATTACTAAAATATAGTTTTATTGAAAGGATACAACTTGAGCAAAATGACATTGCAGCTTTGTGCGGAGAGTGAGGTTGAAATGGTATGTCTTGGAAAGAGAATTGCGAAGGCTCTAAATTATCCGATTGTAATTACTCTTGCAGGTGATTTGGGTGCAGGGAAGACCACGCTCGCCAGGGGTATACTGAATCAGCTTGGCCACTCCGGCCATGTTAAAAGTCCAACTTTTTCAATCGTAGAGATATATGATATTAACTCATGTAGGGTAGCTCACTTTGATATGTATAGAGTGAAAGATCCAGAGGAACTTCAGTTTTTTGGATTCCACGAGTATTTTGAAGCTTCGGATTTAATTCTCATTGAGTGGCCAGAGCAAATTTCGACTGTTGAGATAGGTATTGATTTAGAAATTAAATTTCTGACAGTGGGAAATGCTCGCAATTTAATCTTCAACTCGATGTCAGAGTCAGGAGACATAACACTGAATAAATTAATTTAATAATAAACTTATTAGTTGATTGGATATCCTTTGAATTCTATTAAATTACAGACATTTATAATCTCTATATTCTTAATCTTAAGTGAAGGGGTTTTTGGCGATAATTTTTTAACCGCTGCCAGAATGTCAGATTCAGACAAGGCGACTCGTTTTGTATTTGAATTTAAAAATAATGTAACTTATAAAGTCATTGAGCTGGCTGAGCCTGCCCGTTTAGTTATCGATTTTGCGAAATCCGATCTCTCTACAAATCTTTCAAATCTTGATATCTCTGGCACTAATATATTAAAAATTCGTACCTCCGAAAAGAAATTTGGCGATTTGCGATTGGTTCTTGACCTCAAGGATGCAATGAGGTTCCAGCACTTTTTGCTAAATTCGGCGGGTTCAGAGAAGACTAGATTTGTAATTGATTTTTTTAAAGCCAGGGTTGATGAGGAAAGGATTTCTAAAACTGACAAGACCTCTAAACGAAAAATATTAATTGCGATTGATGCAGGGCACGGAGGAAAAGATCCTGGAGCCCTTGGTCCTGGGAAAATTCAGGAAAAACACATAGTACTTAGTATTTCCAAAAAAATTGAAAGATTATTTGATCAAGATCCGTCCTTCGATGGATTTTTAACTAGAGATGGAGATTATTTTCTTGATCATCGAAAAAGAAGTAGGCTTGCTTTCGATAAAAGAGCGGATTTCTTTGTATCCATTCATGCTGATGCCTTCCCCGACTCAAGAGCAAATGGTGCATCTGTTTATGTTTTGTCAACGGAAGGCTCTGAGAGTGAGGTCGGTAAATTCTTGTCCGAGGGAGAAATTCGTAGAGATTTGAATCAAGGATCAACAATTATTGAGATAGATAAACAGGAAGAGGGAGTTGATCAGATTTTACTGGATTTAACCATGGATAAAACTCTTGAAATGAGTCTTGAAGCTGGCGGTGATGTTGTTAAGAGATTGAGCAGGGTTGCGCGCCGAATGCATAAAAAAAAGGTGGAACGAGCATCCTTTCTCGTTTTGAAATCACCCGACATTCCATCTCTGTTAATTGAAACCGGTTTCATTTCGAACCCTGCTGAATCTAGGAGGCTTGCAGATGAGAGGTATCAAAATAAATTAGCACAAGCAATTTATTTTGGGATCAGGGATTTTCATGTAAAAAATACGCCATATGGTGCACTAAAGCCCAAAGCTTTGGATTATGAGCCTTATGAATATGAGGTGAAGTCCGGCGATACCTTGTCGCAAATTGCGGTTGATTATGGATTCAAGATGGACGATTTACTAAGGTTTAATGGTTTGAAAAGTTCAAAACTAGTTGTCGGGCAGAATATAAAATTTCCTAGGGAGAACGAAAATAAAAGTAAAGAAATATATGTGGTGAAAAATGGGGATACGCTATCTGAGATAGCTCAATCATGGAATATTTCCTTGGCCGAATTGCGATCTCAGAATAACTTGTCTAGTAATGTGATCAAGGTTGGACAGAGATTGACTATTTACGGGCAAGTTATTGAGCAACCAAAAATGGTGTACATTGTAAAAAGAGGTGATACGCTCTCTGAAATTGCGCTCAAGAATAAAACGACTACAAAAGCTATTATGCGTAGCAATAATTTATCCTCATCTACAATTTCAGTAGGTCAAAAATTGGCAGTTCCATAGAAGTTCGATTGTTATTGGAAAGTGATTTGAGAAATGAAAAGTATTAAAGTCTTACATGACAATTTAGTAAATCAGATTGCAGCTGGCGAGGTGATTGAACGACCCGCATCTGTAGTCAAAGAGCTTTGCGAAAACAGTATCGATTCAGGTGCGAATGCAATTGAAGTGGACATAGAGTCAGGTGGAATAAAAACTATAAAAGTGAGAGATAATGGGAGCGGTATAAGTAAGAGTGATTTATCTTTAGCAATACAACGACATGCAACGAGTAAAATAGATGGTTTCAATGATTTAAATGCTTTGCATACTTTGGGTTTTAGAGGCGAGGCTCTAGCAAGTGTTGCGTCCGTTTCGCGACTAAAAATGGTTTCAGCATTAGATCAAAATAATGCCTACTCTTTAACTCCCTCTGAAAAAGGATTGCCACCTGAAATTATGCCAGCAGCGCATCCAACGGGTACTTCTGTGATTGTCCATGACCTCTTTTATAATACTCCCGCTAGGCGAAAATTTCTGAAGTCAGAGAGCACTGAGTTTAAAAAGATTGAAGAGTGTGTAAAGTTTCTTGCATTGGTAAATATGGATGTTGGGTTTACTCTTTCACATAACAAGAAGCAAAAATATTCCTTGAACAAAGCGGAAAATCAGATTGAAAAAGAGCAACGAGTGGCAGCCCTTTGTGGAAGGCCATTCATGGAGCAAGCTATTTATATCCAGAGTGAAAATGTGGGATATTTTTTATCTGGGTGGTTAGGATTACCATCATTCTCAAGAAGTCAAAGTGACCTTCAATATATTTTCATCAATGGTCGTCCTGTTAAAGATAAAATAATTTCTCACGCGGTGAAGCGCGCATACAGTGATTTGATGTACCATGGAAGACAGCCATGCTTTGTTTTACATCTCAAAATCCCAGCAGAGCAACTTGATGTCAATGTGCATCCGACCAAACAAGAAGTGCGATTCCAAGATAATAACTTTGTCTATCGGTATGTCTCTGCAGAAATAGCTGGAGTACTTGCTTCCAATAGGAAGGCTAAGGACAGAAACTTAGATAGTATATATTCTGGTCAAGCAGAGAAAAATCATAGTTTTCCTAATTACCTAAATAGAAGCAATACCAACTTTGGGATAATTAAACCTGAATTAGATATTTTTAATCAAGGATCTTTGGATAGGCGGACCTCTGTTGTTGAAGTAGCTGAAAATCAATATTCAGTTGGTGAAAATAACTATCTTGGACAAGCAATTGCTCAAATTTATGGTGTTTTTATCCTAGCAGAGAGTAATACTGGTCTGGTTATTGTCGATATGCATGCTGCACACGAGCGTGTCGTTTATGAAAAGTTAAAGGAGAGTTATGAAACAAATCGATTGAGTTCTCAGAGTCTTTTAATTCCAAAAACAATTGAATTAAGCGTCTCTGAAATTGAAATATTTCAGAAACACTTAGAGGACATAATGCGCTTCGGATTTTTGATTGATAGGATCGGAGAGCGACAACTAGTTATAAGAGAGATACCATCTTTACTAATCAAGGGTGACTCTGAACAACTTATCAGAGATGTTATCTCAGATATTCAAGCGCATGAAAGAACTTACAAAATCGAAAGCCATATTTTTGATACTTTGTCCACGATGGCTTGTCACAGCTCAGTGCGAGCAAACAGAAAATTGACTATTGATGAGATGAATGCTCTCTTGAGAGATATGGAAGCAACACCTAACAGTGATCAGTGCAATCATGGAAGACCCACTTGGGTAAAGTATACTCGGGAGGAATTGGATAGTTTATTTAAGCGAGGCAAGTAAGATTGAGCATTAAAAAAATAACCGACAAAGTAATTTTTTTAATGGGGCCGACTGCCTCGGGAAAAACAGAATTAACTCTTCGTTTAAAAAGCAAATTTCCATTAGAGATAATAAGTGTCGATTCATCCCAAGTATATCGAGGGTTTGACATTGGATCTGCGAAACCAAGCAAAGAGATGCTTGATAAATATCCCCATAGATTGATTAACTTAAGAAATCCTAGTGAATCATACAATGTCTCTGAATTTATCGACGACGCAAAGTGTGCTATATCGGAAATAATCTCTAAGGGGAGAGTTCCCATCCTTGTAGGTGGCTCCATGCTTTACTTCAAAAGTTTGCTATCTGGCATAAATGACTTACCTAAAGCTGATTTGGACCTTAGACAGATAATTGAAGAAAAAGCAGAGAATTATGGATGGCCAACATTACATAATCATCTAAAACGAATAGATCCTTTGACTGCGGAAAAGTTACATCCTAATCACTCAAATAGAATTCAAAGAGCCTTGGAGGTTTATTACAAATCAGGAGTTCCATTATCTGTTTTACAAACTGAGTTTAATAAATCTGGGATCTCTGAAAAGTATTCAGTTTTGCAACTTGGTCTTTTGGTTAATGATCGATCAGTTCTTTACAGACGCATCGAAGAGCGTTTTTTCACTATGATTGATCATGGGTTGCTTCACGAAGTTAAAGAGCTTTTTGCGAGAGGAGAGCTTGATTTGAATACACCTGCATCCAGATCAGTTGGTTATCGACAACTCAGGGATTGGTGTTCAGGTGACTTAGATTTGGATGGTGCAATTGAACTTGGAATTCGCGCGACGAGAAATTTGGCTAAGAGGCAGTTAACATGGCTTCGAAAATGGCCTAATTTGCAAACCTGTGATATTGATGAGAAGGGTAAATTGTTGACTTGTCTGGAACTTGAAAATAAAGTCTCTAAATTAGTATCGGACCACTTGCTATTGTAGTGAAGCTGGTTAGAATAATGCTTGTAGGTTGCCATAAAGCTTACAGATCACTACTTCAATACTTCGCTTACTATCAGGAGCTCGAAAATGTCTAAAGGACATAATCTTCAGGATCCATTCCTGAATGCTTTAAGAAAAGAAAGAATCCCAGTATCTATCTTCTTGGTCAATGGAATTAAACTTCAAGGACAAATAGAATCCTTCGATCAGTTTGTGATTCTTCTAAAAAATACTGTGAGCCAATTGGTTTATAAGCATGCGATATCAACGGTAGTGCCATCAAAGCCAGTCAAATCGCCTCTTACTTCAGATGATGAAGACCTGGAGTATTAAAAAGGTCATACACTATAGCTTACGCGGATCAAATTTTTGAAAGACCACAGAGTGGCGAGAATGCCTTATTAGTTGATCTCGACGTTCACTCTTGTCCGTCTCGAAGTACTCCCGAGGAATTTGTGGATCTGGCAATTGCAGCGGGCGTGACCGTGGCAAAAAAAGTTACGGGCAAACGCGCCTTTCCGAACTCAAAATATTTTGTTGGTTTGGGCAAGTTAAAAGAATTAGAGATCCTGATATTGGAGTGCGCTGCAGACGTAATTATCTTCAATAATAGCTTGACGCCAAGCCAAGAAAGGGACCTTGAAGCAGCACTATCATGCCGAGTGCTTGATAAGACAGGGTTAATTCTTGATATTTTTGCTCAGCGTGCGCTCACTCATGAAGGAAAACTGCAAGTTGAATTAGCGCAACTACAACATTTATCAACTCGTCTTATAAGGGGATGGACTCATTTAAAGCGTCAAAAAGGTGGCATTGGTATGCGAGGGCCGGGAGAAACTCAGCTAGAATCTGATCGTAGGTTAGTCAGAAACAGAATCGCTGTTCTCGAAAAAAAATTATTAAAGGTTGCTAATCAAAGAGCGCAAGGTCGTAACCGACGCCAAAAGTCAGGTACACCGCTTGTTTCGTTGGTGGGTTATACTAATGCAGGAAAATCAAGTATTTTCAATCAAATAACTTCATCTGATGTCCTGTCAAAAGACATGCTTTTTTCTACTTTAGATCCAACACTAAGGGTGAAGTCTCTTCATGACTTTGGGGATGTGATATTTTCAGATACTGTCGGTTTCATCAGAGATTTGCCGCATGGCCTAGTCGAAGCATTTAATTCAACTCTTGAGGAGGTATCTTCTGCAGATTTGATATTGCATATTATAGATTTGAGCAAAGAAGATTATTATGAAGACATAATCCAAGTAAACTCTGTTTTAAAAGAGATAAATGCAAGCGATGTTCCATGTATTTTTGTTTACAACAAAAGGGATTTGTTAGATGACCCGAAAGCTGGTATTCAGCGTAACAAAAATGGTGTGCCTGAATGCATAACTATATCGGCAAAATGTCAGCGGGATATTGAAATGTTGAAAGAAATTGTTTCTGAGAGGCTGTCGCTAAAACACATTACGACAAATGTAAGATTAGGTATACGTGACTTATTCTTAAGGTCAGCTTTTTATAATATCAACTGTGTTTTGAGCGAGAAAAGTTTTGATGACGGTTCGCTCGAAATGACCGTAAAGCTGCCGAAATTTCGTTTAAATTCGATTATGAAGAAGAGTAGAACTAAGTAGAAGGTATTGGCTTAGATATTAACAAAGATGCTATTATTGCATTACAAAAATAATGACAATTAAAACCGGAGTGAAATATGTCATGGAATGAGCAAGGCGGGGATAAGGATCCTTGGGGAGGCAGAAAAGGTGACCAAGCTCCTCCTGATATTGATGAGGCGTTAAAGCGACTAAAAGAAAAAGTGACCGCATTCACTGGCAAAAGAGGTGGCGGGAAGGGGTCTGGTTTTGGTGGCGGAATGGGAAGTGCCAAAAACCTACTGCCGATCGTATTATCTGGATTGTTGATTTTATGGGCATTAGGAGGCGTTTATCAGGTGGATGAGAAAGAGCAAGCCGTCATCCTGCGTCTGGGAGAATATCACAACACAGTAGGATCTGGCTTGCATTGGAATCCTCCACTAATAGATGCTGTAACAACGATTGGGGTTACAGAAGAGAGGCAGTATTCGACGAGAGGTCTCATGCTGACTCAAGACGAGAATATCGTAGAGGTGGCATTGTCTGTGCAGTACAACATCACTAACGCTGAAGATTTTGTTCTTCGATTAAAGACACCAGAAACAAGCTTAAAGCAGGCGACTGATAGCGCTCTAAGACACGTTGTTGGAAGCACGGGTCTTGATGGTGTTATTTCAACGCAAAGAGAGCAAATAGCGATTGCAACTGCTGAAAGACTGCAGAGTCTTCTTGATATCTATTCTAGTGGAATAAACGTGGTAAAGATTAACATTGAAGACGCCCGCCCGCCTAATGAAGTAAAGGCGGCTTATGACGATGTAATCGAAGCAAGAGAGGATCTGGAAAGACTTGTAAATGAGGCGCAAGCTTACTCAAATGGAATTATTCCAGAGGCGCGAGGAGAGGCGCAAAGACTGAGGGAAGAGGCGGAAGGATATTCATCACAAGTGGTTTCAAAGTCGGAGGGAGAAGCTGACAGATTTCTTGCCCTTCTTGCAGAATATACGAGAGCGCCGGAAGTGACACGAGAGAGACTTTATATCGATGCAATAGAGCAAGTAATGACCGATAGTACTAAGATTTTACTGGATACCGAGGGCGGTAATAATATGCTGTATCTTCCTTTGGACAAGCTTGGGCAGGGAGCACCAGCATCATCCGGTCAACGGAGTTCGGAAACTAATAATGAAATGATTGATAGAGTCGCAAACGAGGTTATTGAAAAGCTTCAAAGACGAGGAAATCAGGTGCAATCGGAGAGGCGAAGATGAGTACTTTAATGAAAGTTAGTTTAGCAGTAGGTCTTTTCATATTTATCGTGATAGGCAATTCGATCTATGTAATTAGTGAGGTTGAGCGAGGCGTTACGTTGCGCTTTGGTCAAATGATAGAGGCAGATGTAAAGCCCGGTATTCATGTGAAGATTCCGTTTGTTGATGATGTTCGAAGGTTCGATGCGAGAATTCTTACCGTTGATGCGACGCCGGCAAGTTTCTTTACTATCGAGAAAAAACGTCTAATAGTCGATTCCTATGCGAAGTGGAAGATTGCTGACGTGGAAACATACTACAAAGCGACAGGTGGAGTTGAACGTGTAGCAGAGAATCGCTTGGCGAGGCGTGTGAATGACGGATTAAGAAATCAATTTGGTACTAGAACTTTGCAGGAGGTCGTCTCGGGTGAACGTGATATGTTGATGAAGAATATCACAGAAGATCTGAACAGCACGGTTTTATCGGAATTAGGAATCGAGGTTGTGGATGTCAGGGTTAAGAAGATTGATCTTCCTGACGAGGTTAGCAATCAAGTTTATAGGAGAATGACCGCGGAGCGGAATAAGGAAGCCCAAGAGTTGCGTTCGACTGGTAAAGAGAGGGCTGAGAAAATTAGAGCCTCTGCGGATAGAGAGAGAACCATTGAGCTTGCGAATGCTTACCGAGATGCTGAGAAAATCAGAGGTGAGGGTGACGCTCAGGCTGCCAGGGCTTATGCTGATGCATACGAAAAGGATCCGGAATTTTATTCTTTTATGAGGAGCTTGACTGCGTACAAATCAGCTTTCTCTAACAAAGGCGACATTATGCTAGTAGAGCCTGATAGCGACTTCTTTAAGTATCTAAATCAACAGGGTTCTAAATAACGCAAGACCGTTAGATGCTCTCCAACGAGCCTCGTAAATTGTATAGAGTTTGTTTGACTTAGATTTGTGCAGCGGCCGTCTTTGTAACTCGGTTCGGGAACTTTATCAAGTCATCGACTAGCTTCGGATTGCAATGGATGCAGTGGGTTACGTAATCCAAATATTGGGTAAATTATGGGCAAAAATGTAGTTATTCTGGGTGCTCAATGGGGTGATGAGGGCAAAGGAAAAATAGTTGACCTCTTGACTGATAAAGCGTCTTTAGTCGTTAGGTTTCAAGGCGGTCATAATGCGGGACATACCTTAGTTATAGATGGCAAGAAAACAGCTCTTCACCTGGTACCATCAGGAATTCTCAGATCTGACGTTAGGTGCATAATTGGAAATGGCGTAGTGCTAGCGCCGGATGCGCTTCTTACCGAAATAACAATGCTTGAGGATGCAGGTGTCAACGTTAGAGACAGATTAATGATCTCAGATGCTTGCCCACTTATACTCCCGACGCACATTTCACTAGATAAGGCCAGAGAGCAGTTAAAAGGATTATCCAAAATCGGCACTACTGGGAGAGGTATTGGGCCGGCGTATGAGGATAAGGTTGGTCGCAGATCTATTAGAGTAAGTGACTTAAAAGATTTCGATAAGCTGAGACCAAAACTTGAGGAGGTAGTGGTTTATCATAACTTTCTGTTAGAAAAGTATTATGGATTTGATACGTTTGATCTTTCTGAAACATATGAATTAGTCAAAGCATGGTCAGAGCAAATATTGCCATTAATGGTCGATTCTACAGAGAAAATTCATGAAGCGAGAGTAAATGATGAGCATATTCTTTTTGAGGGCGCGCAGGGAACTTTGCTTGATATTGACCATGGTACATATCCTTTTGTAACGTCATCAAATACAACTGCAGGTAGCTCGATAACAGGATCAGGCTTTGGTCCTCTTTTCATGGACGAAATTGTGGGAATTGTAAAAGCATACACCACAAGGGTCGGTGCGGGCCCGTTTCCAACAGAGCTTTTCTGTGATGTCGGTGCAGCAATATCCAAAAAAGGTCATGAGTTTGGCACTACAACAGGACGGGCAAGGCGCTGTGGTTGGTTTGATGCTGTTGCTTTAGACAAAGCTGTCAAAACTAATAGTCTGAGTGCAATCTGTCTCACGAAGCTAGATGTGCTAGATGAGCTTGATGAAATCAAGATATGTGTGGGCTATGAGAACTCGCAAAAGACTAGAGTTTCTTTCCCATCTGATGCGGACGGTTTAGATAAGATAACTCCTATTTATGAGGCAATACCCGGATGGAGGAAATCGACTGAAGGGATTCAGAATATTGAAGAACTTCCTGAAAATGCAAGACAGTACGTGGCATTTCTTGAGCGCCTTTTGGGAGTCCCGATTACTATAATTTCCACAGGACCTGATAGAGTTGACACGATCATCATCGATCATCCTTTTTATAGTTAAAACAGCTCATTACTGTCGAGATAGTAATTATTGATTATCTTTTATTTCGCGGTTAACACATATCTAATTTTTCCCCGATTCATATGTACCCGCGGGCAAAATACTGATATTCTAGACCGCTCGAAGGGTATGCTACTTGTGAATAAAAAAAGAACGTCAAATAAGCTACTGATTTGGCCATTTTTGGCTTTATCATTATTATTAACCCAATTCTCAAATTCGTTAGAGGATGACTTTCATCTGATTGAAACGAAGGACGTAAGCGAGACAAAATATTGGGATGAAGTAGGTCCAGCAAGTGATTATTTTGATGTTCTTCCATTAAACATTGATGTCCATTCAGCATTTATTTTTAATTTAGACAATCAAAATTTTTCAAATTCTCTTTCTTCCGAGTTTCGACATGGTGATGATGGCGAGGTTTATCTTCCACTTGCGAATGGTCGATCTTTAAAGTTTACTTTTTTTGAGCGTTCAAACTTTGCTCCAGAGCTCGCTTTGAAATATCCCGGCATAACGGCGTTTAGGGGATATTCAACAGAGTATCCTCAGATAATAGCTTATTTAAGTTCCTCCCCACTGGGGATTGATGCTACCGTTATTAATACCGAATCCGGTAACAGAACCTATATACATGAAATATCTAAGGATGATCAACGTTATGTGTCCTATACAGAATTTGACCATACTCAAGATCTTGAAAAGCTAACTTGCTCCACAGGAACTGGATTAGAGGATGAGGGTTTAGATCATGATCACGCTCATGATTCAAAAGTTCATCAAAAATCTTTTAATGACATCTATAGCATGTCGAGACTTACTCGATTCTCCAATGAAAGTGCATTATCAACTTATCGAATTGCAGTTGCGGCGAACGGTCAATATACCTCGTATCATGGGGGCACCGTTCAGGCGGGATTATCCGCAATTAACACTTTGCTAACGGGATTGAATTTTATTACTGAGACGGATCTTGGAGTTCGCGTAGAACTGGTTGCTAACAATGATCTTGTCGTTTATACCGATGCTAACACTGATCCCTTCGATGATTCTTTGAGTGGCGCAAATTCAGCTCTTCAGCAAGATCTAGATAGTGTAATAGGGAGTGAGAACTATGATGTTGGCCATCTATTTAGTGGTGTTGGTGGTGGTGGGAATGCAGGTGCCATTGGCTCAGTCTGTAATAGTGCGACAAAAGGTAGTGCTTGGTCAGCCTCAAGTCAGCCGAGAGGTTCTCGTTATGTGAATTTGGTAGCCCACGAATTAGGACACCAACTAGGCGCTAACCATACCTATTCTTTCAATTCAGAGGGTACAGGCGTTAATGTGGAACCTGCGAGTGGTACGACGATCATGAGCTACGCAGGAACGGGTTTTGATGACATAGCTTTTTATGCAGATAATTACTATCATAATGTAAGTGTGGTGCAAGCCCTGACTTATCTATATGATCAATCATGCGATGTTAGCACTGACAATGGGAATTCCTTGCCAGTCATCACCCCGCAACCTAATATTTTAAGTTACTCAATACCTATCGGAACACCTTTCTACCTTGAAGCAACTGCAACAGATGCAGATGAAGACGATTCCTTGACCTATGTATGGGAGCAGATTGATGATGGAGTCGTAACGTCTAATAATTTTGGTCCGAACAATGCCTCTGGAGCCGCCTTCCGTTCTATTGTGCCCTCTTCAGACGGAAATAGGCGTTATTTCCCCAGATTGAGCTCAGTTTTGTCAGGTGAGTTAACGCAATCTGATCCATACCCTGGAGCAACCTGGGAAACATTATCTTTGGTGCCAAGATCATATGATTTTCGCATGACCGCTAGAGACAATGCCGTGGGTGGAGGAGGACTTCTTGCTACTACTGCCACTGTTAATGTCTGGAATAATGATGGAGTTTTTGAAGTAACCTCTCAGGACATCGGTAATGTTTATATTGCTGAATCGGATAGAACTGTAACATGGAACGTTGCAGGTACCGATCAAGAGCCTATTTCGACCTCTAGTGTGAACATAAAAATGTCAGTTGACGGGGGTCAAACGTACCCATATGACTTGAGTCCAAATAGCATTCCAAATAATGGAAGTTATGAAGTTACTATGCCTAATGTGGTGACCTCATCAGCGAGAATTAAAGTGTCGCCAGTAGGAAATGTATATTATTCAGTAAACTCTCAAGATTTTAGTGTCACTGTTGATGATATTGTCTTGACAGTCGATGAGCTTGATTATGGGGTTTGTCAGGGTGATAGTGTTGTCTCCAACATAATCTATGAGACAAACACAAAATACACGGATACAGCAACCTTTACAGCGGAAAATGTTCCAGATGGCATGACGGTAACATTTGATCCAGCGACCGCGACCAAACATAATACACCTGTAACTGCAACATTTACATCGGGAGAAAATCTAGCAGCCAATACCTACGCCATCGACGTAGTTGCAACTTCTCCTGAAAGAAGTCAAAGACTAACTTATCAGATTCAAAATTTTTCCAGACAGGAATTTGAAGAAGTCAATTTAAACGGACCGGTAAATCAGTCTGTTATCAGCAGGTTGTTCACAACATTGGAATGGGCATCCCAGCCGAACGCAACGAGCTACACTGTTGAAATTGCGAGTGATGAGGCATTCACTGATGTGTTGCTTACTCGTGATGTTGATGGGACTTCAACTGAGATTAGAGGTCTAACTAGAAATACCACTTACTACTGGAGAGTCGTACCACGAAATTTCTGCGGCAGCGGGACTGCAGGCTCGGCATATAGTTTCACGACTCCAAATCATCTTGGAGCACTTGATGTGCCAGTTCAAATTGCAGATAACACTACGGATGTGGAGTATACATCAACGCTGTCTGTTAATGAGAATTTAAGAATCACTGATCTAAATGTTTACCTCGGTATACAGCATACGTGGCCACAGGATTTAACCATATCAATGCAAGGGCCATCAGGTCAGGATGTTCAGTTATTAAATCAACCCTGTGGTGGTGATGACGATATCGATGTAGTTTTTGACGATGAGTTGGGTGAAGAGCTGGTTTGCTCTGCCAATCCACCGAGCGTGTCTGGAGTTTTAAGACCTAGCCAAGGCAATTTATCTAGTTTTAACGAGCAATCAACAAAAGGTGACTGGGTTTTAAGTGTTCTTGATGGTTTCGATCTTGATGGAGGTAGTATCGATTACTTTGCCCTTGAAATTGAAACAGATGGTGAGTGGTCAAATACAGCCCCTATAGCATTTCCTCAGGCAACTGCTACGAATGAACAAACAACAGACCTAACTTTGCAAGGTCTTGATCCTGAAAGACTCCCTTTAACTTACACGTTAATCGACGCTCCTAGTGTCGGCAACATTCTAGGACAAGGATATACATCTACATTATTAGGTTCTGCTAACACAATAGGGACATCAAGGGATATCGTCTTGTCTTCAGATGGAACTAGGGCTTTTATAGCTGATGGTGATGAGGGATTGAGAGTATTTGACGTTAGTGTTCCATCTGCGCCACTTTCTGAGGGAGGTCTTGATGTCAACCCAGGAAATTCTGGATCCTCTAGAGGGATTGCTTTGTCATCGGATGACAGCACAATTTTTATCGCTGATTCGCTTGGTGGTGTTAAGATTGTTGATGTTCAGGGTGGCTCATACTCAATAGTGGGTGACATTGATACAAATGGAAATGCAGTT
>CACLAG010000029.1:0-19621 GCA_902604945.1 uncultured SAR92 cluster bacterium
AAATAGCGACCACCATCAATCGCTACTGTACCGTTAATATAGTCTTCTTTAGATTCTACCGCCGCATTATTCTCTGTTGTTAAATATACAACTGGCAACCCGGTATATTTAGTGAGGTCAACCTGATACGTTCTGGAATCACCGTCTGCATTTTCAACAGATATATTTACAAGATCAGTGAAATCACTGGCTGAAATCCCATTTTGTTGCGGTACACCGTCAATACTTATGTTCGTTCCTTCAAATTGATACGTTGCAACTAGAGAATCAACTGAAGCATTTGACTCAACTCGGCCCATAATAGAGTTTTCATCTATTGTCATCGAAATATCAGCATCCAACTCAGCATTATTAGAAGTCAAGAAGGAAAGCTGGGTAATAGCCGGAGGTGGCGCAGGTTGAGGATCTGGAGCTGGCTGCGGAGGAGGAGAATCTGTACCGCCGCCACCGCCTCCGCCACAGCCTACTAAGAATGCTAGAAATACTAGTACAAAAAGCTTATTAGACAAAAAAAACTCCGGTTTTTAAGGGTGACAATCAAATGAAGAACAATGATCTTGAGTATACTTTTCATTATTATGACAATCTAGGAACTTAATCAATTAATCATCAATTAAAGATTTTATACTTTGGATTCTTACTATGAGCTTTTTTTACACTGGCAGATCTTTGGAAAGACAATTTATCACAGCAGAGATACATCAAAGGGATGAAGAAGGGTGTGATGTCAAAGAGATATCAATCCGAGTGAAAAATGCACTAGATTCTCAGGCTGATGATGCAGAGCTCAAGTTACTATATGACGAATTAATGAATCTCCCTGTTAGAAGTGATTTCTCTTTCAAGGAACCATCAGAACTGGATGAAATAAAACTACAACGACCCAATGCCCTGCGTGAGCTGAATATAAACTATGATGATGAAGAGCTGTTGGATCGAATTTATGGGGGTTGGCTCGGTAGATCCGCTGGATGCGCATTAGGCAAGCCTGTAGAGGGCTGGAGCAAGGATCAAATCGATAAATACTTAAACGAAACTAATTCTCTTCCTCTAATTAATTATTTCCCTTTCAAAAAGGGCTGGGTTATGGATAGTCAACAAGGATCGACTCTTGGAAATATCAAATATATGGATAGAGACGATGATATGGACTATACCGTTTTAGGTCTCCTTGTTCTCGAACGTCATGGATCAAACGTGACATCGCGCCTTATGGCTTCAAATTGGATGGAAAATTTACCTTTTGGTATGGCGTGTACAGCAGAGTATGCGGCCTACCGCAATTTTGCTCTTGATATATTGCCTCCAGAGTCTGGGATCTATAGAAATCCATTTAGAGAATGGATTGGGGCACAAATTCGAGCTGATGTTTTTGGTTACGCTGCACCAGGCCGACCAGAAAAAGCCGCTGAACTTGCATTCCTTGATGCTGCAATTTCACACGATAAAAATGGAATTTATGGAGAAATGTTTGTAGCGGCAATGATTGCGAGTGCTTTTACTTATGATAATGCAGAAATGATTATCAATGCTGGCTTATCGGAGATTCCAGAAAATAGCAGGCTTGCGGACGCGGTTAGAAAAACTATTCATTGGTGCAAAAATGAGAAAAATTGGCTAGAGGTTTGGCAAAAAATATACAGTAACTATGGTCACTATCACGGAGTCCACACAATTAATAATGCTGCACTCGTCGTGATGGGAATTTGGTATGGAGTACAAGACTTTGAGGCAGGCATCGTCAACACAGTAAGAAGTGGTTGGGACACTGATTGTACGGGCGCTACTGTTGGCTCTATTTTGGGCGTCATGAATGGAGCGAAAAAATTACCCAATAAATGGATTGATGTCTTCAACGACAGATTAAAATCAACTGTGTCTGGTCATAGTGATAATAAAATATCTGATCTTGCGATGCGAACGCTAGAGGTTAGCAAAAAGGTTTCTGCACCTCCAAAAAAGACAGAATCATATGTATTAGATAGCAGTGTTGGGGGTGTATGGAATATTGATGGAAAATGGGGGAAACAAGTTTTAGATTTTAACAAGGGCTCAATTGAGTTTGTTAATGAGATAAGAGGAATTGAAGATGTACATCCGCTGAGGACAAGTGAATATAGCCATCCACATGTTAAATTCTCATACGCTGTAGATAAGGGCGGATGGGACTTCGTCGTCGATTTCTCAGGCACAGTGAATGGAGATAATTTAGAGGGATTCTACAGTCCTGGCATGATTCCAATCAAAGCTGTTAAATCAAAAGACGCTGAGTAATGACAAGATCATCTAAAAAATCGATCTTATCAATCACACTCATTGCTATTGCTCTTTTATTTATTTTCATCAATCGTGTTTTTACAGTTGATATATATCAAAATCATCAATACAAAACAGGATCATTTGTACATTATGAAAATTTCCCATCGAATAATATTCCATCAAGACCTGTAGATATATGGTTGCCCCTGGGCTATGACGAGAATACTGATAATTCATATCCAGTGATCTACCTTCATGATGGTCAAATGATGTTTAATAACGAAACATCGCCACATTCAAGCAGCTGGTATAGGCCACTTGATTGGTTATGGGGAGGTATATTTTGGGATGTAGATGCAAGCATCTCAAAACTAGTATCTGAAGGGAAGATTAAACCTGCGATTCTTGTATCTACCTGGACCACATACGGTAAAAGAGAAATAGAGCTCATGCCGCAAAAACCAGTAACACAATCCACATCATTTATTAATGAAATCGGTGATTCAGACTCTACTCCAGATATGATTATTTCAGACAATTATTTAAAGTTTATTGTTGAAGAACTAAAACCCTTCGTTGATCTAAACTATCGCACGAAACCAGGGAAAGAGAATACATTTATTCTTGGTTCAAGCATGGGAGGATTAATATCTGCTTATGCTATTTCTGAGTATCCTCAAATATTCGGGGGTGCGGCATGTCTCTCGACTGACTGGACTCTCGGCAAAGGTGCTGAGATTGCCTGGTACGAAAAAAACTGGCCCGCAGCGGGTTCACATAAAATTTATTTTGACTATGGTACAGGGTGGATGGATGTCAATTATGAGTCCTATCAGAATGAAATGGACAAAGTAATGATCAAACACGGTTACACAAAAGGGGAAGACTGGATTACAGAAAAATTTGAAGGTGCCGGACATTTTCCACACGAGTGGCGCTCAAGAATGCATATACCCCTAACTTTCCTTTTAGGTCAAAATTAATGAGTACCAAAAAGCAATTCTGACGCACGCTCTGATGCTGCTACATAGTCATGACCAGTATTTTGAAGAACATCAAAAGTCCAATTAAAAGGAACCTGCTGTTGCTCAGAAATATCTCTCGCTTGCTCATAAAAATAGACAGCCCTATCGAATCGATTACGACCTTGCTGATCAACAATACTATTTCGTCTCAAACTTGGGGCATTGGGATCGTTATCAAGCTCCCCAATTAAAATAGTTACTCGCTTTTCTAGATAAGACGAGAAGTTTGAATCTTCTAAAGGGCTATTTTCAAAACCATAAGGGAAGGACAAATTGTTATTCATTGTCGTGTACCAACCAGATCCCGCCGCAACAAAATGATTTACCTTTGCGCTTGGCTTAAAAAACATCAATCTGTGTGCAACTTGGCCACCAGCAGAGTATCCAAAAACAGAGTACTTTGATGTGTTATTCGCTAACCTTGGTTTTACATAATCAAAAATAGGATCCGTAAGTGAAAAAAGCCACTCTGACTCATCATTTAAGGAAGAAGCTGATGGATTATCTCCATCAACAAACACATTACCCAAATTATAGCCATCGCCGCCTGGAAAGAGTGATGAAGAAAATTCAGGTGCAATTACGATAAATTTTTTCTCATTTGCTTCTGAAACAAATGCATTCCGGTAATCTCTTGGATTTCTTCCTCCGCCATGAAAGACGAAAAGTATGGGTGTAGCTTCACTGATTCCATCTGGGATATAACAAAATATATTTATTGATGATCCCCCTATTAGCGTTGAATCTTGAAATGAAAACTGCCCAGAACCAATATTACCCTCGATAAGTTCTAATTTAGGCATAACACTTTTGACGTATGTCTCTATGCTTGAGGCAGAGTCGCGAGAAGAATCATTGCCAATGACACTATCAATTAATGCATTACCTCGCAACCCAAATAAGTATCTTAAAATAAGCAATCCATCGGTCAGAGCGTCGGTCGACTGATTTCCATCAATATCGAGAGTATCTTGCATACTATCCAACAGGGTAACAATTTGTGATGGCTCAGTTCGAGTTGCATTTGAGCCCAATGTACCATTTGTAAGACTACTGTCAGTCAAGCCAAAAAGGTATCTAACAATCAAAAGACCATCAGTTAATGCATCATATTGACCGTTTCCATCAATATCCAAAGATGCCGAAACTCGTTCCTCTGCAGAAAGGAAGGACACTTTAAATAGCGACAGAAAAATGACAAGGGCAATAAATGCTCTCATATATTATCGACTCTCCATCCGATTCGGTTAGACCAAAATTACTTCTACCAAGACTTGATTTTCATTAGAACTACAAACAATATAGTATCGTATTAAACCATATTAATTTTAGTTAAAGGGACAAATATTATGTCTGCAAATCTCTCAAGAATAGTCACCGCGTTATCCTCATTGTTTTTACTTAGCTCACTATCCACAGGCGAACCAGTAACATATGAGATAGACTCTAGTCATACTTTTCCTGCGTTTGAGGCTGATCATATGGGAGGCCTATCCCTTTGGCGAGGTAAGATAAATTCAACCTCTGGAGAGGTTATCTTAGACGAGGAGAATGAAACGGGATCTGTAAATGTTGTTATGGATATGTCATCTATCGATTTTGGTCATGATGGAATGAATAGACACGCTAAAAGCGATGATATGTTTGACGTTGAAAAATATCCAGAATCGCTTTATGTGGGTCAACTCACAAATTTTATCAATGGTAAACCAACTAAAGTTGAGGGCAAACTAACTCTTCATGGAGTAACGAAAGAAGTTGATTTGGATATAAATGCCTTCAAATGCATGTTGCATCCCAGAAAACTTAAACGAGCGTGTGGAGCTGATGCGAGTGCGATGATTATGAGAGATGACTTCAAAATTGACTACGCAAAAATGTTTGGATTTAAAATGGATGTTGCCTTGAGAATTGGTATTGAAGCGATAAAAAAGTAGATTTTAAACAGGGATTCTATTGAATTAATGTTGCCAGATAATCCTCAATTTCTTGTGGAGTAGATCTAGCTGAATCATTTGCTGTAGCCTGAGATACCAATTCCTCGCCTCTTAAACCAAATAAAAATCTTAAGATTAGTAGGCCATCTGTCAAAGCATCTAATTGCCCATTGTCGTCAATGTCCAGTAAATACAATGCTGAATCATAACGTTGGGCTAAATCGCCAGAACTAACAAACATCGCATCATCTGCAGTTGCACCTGAGGTCAGTGCAGCACCTGTTAAACCAAACATTGATCTTAAAATAAGCAGTCCATCAGTAAGCGCATCAAAACTATTATTTCCATCAATATCAATATTAGTCATTGGGGTAGAAGAATTTGGGATCGCTATTAAGGAGGCCAGACAATCAATCCTCGGATATTCTCGTCCAACAGGATCCGCTCGAAAAACTTCTGTGCTGTCCTTAAGTAACGATTCAATTTGATTTGGACTTAAATTATTGGAACGCTCCATAAGCAATGCTGCACAACCTACTCCCAGTGGAGTTGCCATTGATGTTCCCGAATAATTAACTGATCCACCATTCATTCGAGCCGAACGAATAGGACTTCCGGGAGCGAGAATATCAAGCGCAATACTTGAATTGCTAAAACACGTCATTTGATCTGCAATTGGATTTGGCTCCACACATCCTCCGTTGTATGGATAAGGATCAGTATCCCAGACTGCGCCCATTGCAATTGCGCCAGAGATACACGCAGGTGCACCAATAGAATTACTTGATGCATTATTCATTGATGCGACAAAGCTCAAAGTTCCGCGATCTCTCAAAATATCAATAGCAGTCGTTAATCCTCGAAGCCAAATGTAATCATTGTCACAATATGACTCAAATCTTTGGTTTGTTCCAAGACTCATATTTACAAGATCAACCTCTGGCAACTCATTGATAATATAATCTAATGCCTCTGTAATGATCGATGTTGAGCTAAAACTATTTGTATTGTCTAATACCTTTATCGCATGCATGCGAGCATCTGGTGCGGAACCGACTGGTCCGGATAAACCAGAGCCGGCAATAATTCCAGAAACATGAGTTCCATGACCATTATCATCTTCAGCGATATCAGCGCCATCAGGGCAAAAATCAGCAAAACACTTTTGTGACTGCACTGAGTCTTCAAGATCGATATGATCCGTGTCAATACCAGTATCTAAAACCGCGACATGTATATTTTTTCCGGTGATTCCATATTGAGTTTTTATGCTATCGATACCTATTTGCGGTAATGCTTGAAGAAGACCTCCACGCCCACCGACATCAAGTCCAATATATGCAACTGAATCGCTCTCTATAAGCTCAGTGAGACCCTCTAAATTAGCAATCATTACAAGCATATCTATTGATTTAAATAATTTGATAATCTCAAAATTACTTGAAGATCGGCTTTTAATGACGATTTTATTCCGCGCCTGAGCTGATAGTTGGTTGGGCAAGACTAATTTGCCGTCAGACGAAACTAATCCTTTTGGCTCGACTAAAATTTTATATGACTTACTGAAGTTAAAAGATGTTTTCGATGCGAGATCTTCAATAATTATGTTTTTAAGAGGGTTTTCAAGCTTACTACTTTGAAGAAAGCTTGGTAAATTTCCGAAATTTTCTGCATCCGACTCGGCGCCGCTGACAACAGGATGGAGAAGCAACAATAGATTAAGTAATAATGGAAAATGTAACCTACTCATCATTCAAATGGTGCCCGGGGCCGGACTTGAACCGGCACGGTGTTGCCACCGAGGGATTTTAAGTCCCTTGCGTCTACCAATTTCGCCACCCGGGCTTTAGCCATAATTCTTGACCGCCACTGTAGAGGCAGAAGTATAACGTTCAGAATCTAAAAAGTAACCCATAAACCCTTAGGAAAGAATAAGGTGGAGGCGCGAGTCGGAATCGAACCGACGATGGCGGAGTTGCAGTCCGCAGCATTACCACTTTGCTACCGCGCCAAAGGGTTTTCATTTGTCATTATAGAGGGACAACATTTTAGGCGGTAACATTAAATAATCAACAATTACTTTTCTTGACCCATCAATTGAGGCCAAGCCTGGCTCAAATAATGAATCATTGACCAAATGGATAACACGGCAGATGCATATATCAGGATAAAACCGAGCGCTGTGAAAATGAGGATATTGTTTGAAGCGATCAGCAATACAACGATCGCCACCATTTGAACCCAGGTTTTCACCTTACCAATGTATGAAACCTTCACTTTTTTTGAAAAACCAATCTTCGCCATCCATTCACGCAACGCCGAAATCACGATCTCTCTTCCGATAATGATTATCGCAGGAAGCGCAAACCAGGGAGTAGCATACACTTCTAACAACAAAGCTAGTGCTGCGACGACGATTAGTTTATCTGCAACCGGATCAAGAAATTCACCAAACTCAGTGACCATATTCAGTTTTCTTGCTAAAAATCCATCCAACCAATCAGTTATAGCAGCAATGGCAAAAATCGCAGCAGAAATTATGTGGTGCCATTCCCATGGCAAGTAATAAATCACAATAAATACAGGAATCATCAAAATCCTGACTATTGTTATAACGTTTGGTAAATTCAAAATACTCATCAGTTAACCATTTCGTTCATATGACTAATATACGATCAATCTTGACAGAGTTCATCATATATTGCTTCAGCGACATGTTTATTGATGTTTGTGACTTTCATAAGGTCAGAGACACTAGCCTTTCGAACCTCGACTATGCCACCAAAGTGCTTTAACAGGTCCCTTCGACGCTTCGGACCCACTCCGGGAATGCCCTCCAATGAAGACGTCCTTCGTTTCTTATCGCGTCTCTGTTTATGTCCTGTAATTGCGAATCTGTGCGCCTCATCTCTGATCTGTTGAATCAAATGCAGTGCTGCTTGATCTGGCTCTGCAACCACCCTATTTCCATCAGCTAATATAAGCGTTTCAAATCCAGCTTTTCGAGTCGATCCCTTTGCGACACCCACTATCATCACTCCAACCACGCTCAGCTCGAAAAGAGCCTCTCTCGCTATGCTTAACTGACCTTTTCCTCCATCAATAAGGAGAATATCGGGAACTCGGCCTTCACCATTGATCAATCTTTTATATCGTCTTCGCAGCGCTTGATCCATTGCAGCATAATCATCATTAGCTCCAACGCCCTCAATATTAAATTTCCTATATTCGTTTTTAACCGGTCCACTAGAATCAAACACAACACAAGAGGCCACAGTTGCCTCACCACTACTATGACTCACATCAAAACACTCGATTCTCTCCGGTATATTCTCCAGATCCAGAGTGCTTCGAAGGGCCTCAAATCTCTGATTAATGGTTTGTGTTGAGACTAATTTGGCACTTAAATTAAGCGAGGATGTTCTTAAAGCTAATTCCATCCATTTCGCCCTAGTTCCTCGAATCGATTGCTTAATCAACACTGCTCTATCCACAAACTGTTGCAATGCATTACTAAGTGCTTCAGATCCATCAAATGATGCATTGGTAATGATTTCTTTTGGGATATCAGATCGACCACTTCCATTTAAATAAATTTGTGGCAAGAATTCAGAAAGTAAATCCTCAACAGTCTCACTTAAAGGAATTTTTGGGTAATAACTTCTACTGCCTAAAATTCTTCCTTGCCTAATAAAGAGAATATGGATACATGCCTGACCTTTTTCGATAGAAGCGGCAATAACATCGATTACTCCTCTTCCTTTTTCAATAACTTGCTGAGACTGAACCTGACGCAATGCCTTAATTTGATCGCGTTTCTCAGCTGCCTGCTCAAACTTCATATCAGTCGACGCAATCTCCATATCACGCTCAAGCTGCTTCATTATTTTTTCAGATTTTCCTTCTAGATATTGACGAGTCAAATCAACATTCAAGTCATAATCTTCTTGCGAAGTCATATCCACGCAAGGCCCTGTGCAGCGATTGATTTGATATTGTAAGCAAGGTCGAGATCTATTTTTAAAAAAGGAATCCTCACATTGACGAACCTTAAATACTCTTTGAAGCAGTGACATGCTTTCCCTTACGGCATTTACACTTGGGTAAGGACCGAAGTAGCTGCCCTTTCGTTTTTTAGCCCCACGGTGAAATGAGAGCCTTGGCCACTGATCTTTGTCTGAGAGGAATATGTAGGGATAACTCTTATCGTCCCGCATTAGTATATTGAAGGGTGGACGATGTTTTTTTATAAGATTTTGCTCAAGAATAAGAGCTTCAGTTTCGGTTTCGGTCACCGTTATATCGATATCTTTTATTCTTTTAACTAACGCTGCTGTTTTAGTAGATATACCTGATTTTCTAAAGTAACTTGCCACCCTTTTCTTTAAGTTTTTGGCTTTACCAACGTATAAAATAGATGCTTCAGCATCCATCATTTGATAGGTGCCAGCCCGATGAGTTAGCGAACTAAGAAAGCTCTTTGAATCAAATTCCATATATTTTGTCGCGTCACTATTATCTGTTTAGATTACTTTTTAGCTATTCTAATATACGCGTACTTTTTATTTGTGATAAATACTATCGAGAAAATCAGCATTAAAAACAAGAGTAGTGGTTGATTTGATGTATTGGTTGAGACCGTGCAACCTCCTCCGCCAGACGAGGTATCAGAGTTATTATCAAGAATAACAGTCACATTGGTTTGATCAGAGTAAGAACCACCATTAGATATGCTTGCTGTAAGACTAAACTGCAAAGTACCAGCGGAAGATGGAGCAACAAATTCTGCACTGCCATCGCCATCTTGCGCAAGTTGAACAGAACTGCCAGATGACTGAGTCCAATCATAGGAAATCTCATCAGAATTGGCGCCTGTTAGTATGCCTTGAAGCTGCACTATCTCACCCGCATTGACAATTTGATCCTCACCAGCACTTATTTCAATATTAGCTGCTGCTTTATCAATTACAGAAACGATTGCCATGTTGTGTTTACCAAGCGCCGCACCATTTTTTGGATCAAATAGCCTGATCATGAAACTCTCATTACTCTCCTCTAAGCTATCGCCTAAAATTTGTAATTCAATTGTTTTAGATGTATTTTCACCATCATTCCAATTCAGGACTCCGCTCGCGTTTTCAATATCATTCGAATCTAATGCACCCATTATCAATTCCCATCCAACACTCACATCTCCCGTAAATCCTCCAACTCGATTTACATTAAGAAACAGAACAGATCCCTCCTCTATAGAGTGAGTTAATGAATCGAATGAAAAATTACCTTGTGATGGTTGTTTCGTATTATCTTTAACGATGTAAAGACCACTGCTGATATCACTAACAAGGATATTTCCGCTTGGTAAATAGGGATAAACACCCCACGCACCGTTAAATGAAACATTGTCAGCAACAGGAAATGTATCAAAAAAACCAACATCACGTGGATCTTGAGGATCTGAAATATCAATGACAGTCACACCACGCGTGTAATTGGACATGTAATATCGGTTGCCTCTGACAAAACCATTATGATCAATCGCTCGTGTTGGCCCGGTCCAGGTGGATAACAAAGACGGTGCTCTAAAATCGGACAATTCAAATAAACGAACGGTTGTATTTAAACCATAATCCATTTCATCTAATTCATCATGAACAAGCACAACTTGCTTGTCCTCTGTATACCATCCAGAGTGAACATAGGAGACATATTGATAGGCCGTGGTACTTAACCGTGTTGTAAAATTGTTATTTGTCTTATCCCATATTTGGAAATTGTTCTCATTGAAATCAAAAAATATCTCACAGAATGCTTGTGACAAAACGCATTGTGTGTCTTTTCTCTCATCAGTAACAATCATTGAGCTGACATCATGACTGTAGTTTCCTCTGGAGCTCGATTCATTCAAATACACAGAGTTTGGCTGCTGCGGATTATCCAACCCATAAGAATTAAAAGAGCCACCCTGCTGATTTGAACCTGCAATATGCAGATAAGGTGTCATTCCAGTAAGAGCAACGCCGGTTGCATAATCGACATTGCTTAAATAGACGTTATGAGCAGATACATCGTTTGAGCCTGAGATCCCTGCCGAGATACTCTCAGGTAATCCTCGAAGATCAACAACCATGGTTCCGACTGATGCACTATCTGCTGTTACGTACGCATAACTCTTCCATGAGCTATCCTCATGATCAAAATATTGATAGACCTTCAAATCTCGCCATGCTGTCGATTGACTTGATATAGATCCAACGACCCGAGGTAATGTCGGATCAGTAACCTCAACAACCCCAATACCGTTTCTAAGACCGATAATTGCGTACTCTTTATTATCATTAAGATCGTAAAAACCCCAGACATCATTTGCAGCGCTTGGGTTTATAGAGAAATCAGATAAAGGAACATGAGCAAGCAAATCCATATTCTCGCAAGGATGGTCCCCTGCCATTCCAAAATCACAGTTTGCTGCCTCTTTTTTCAGAGACAAGCGTTCGAAAAGCGCTACTTTCTCACGAATCAAAGCTGTTTTCTTAACGTCTAATCCTTTTGAATCAACAACAACAGTGAATCCTTTTTCAGCAAGTTTATCTGCGAATTCTAAAGGGACCCCAATCAATCGTGTGATGCTTGAGTCACTTTTTTTGATATATTTTGAGGTCTTGCTATAGGAGCCTTCTACAGGCACAAGATCACTTAATAAATAAAAGAGCGTATCAACGTCGTCAATAACGTAATTACCTTCAGATAATAAAATTTTATCGCCTTTGTTCGATTTTAAACCCGCATAACTAACTGTTTTACATGGTTTTTCTGGGTTGTCACATTTCCCAACGTCCTTGCCTTCTGTGGATACGAAACGAGCCTTTTCATGATCTGCATGACTCAAACAGTTACTTGAAAAAAATAGGATTGATAGAAAAAAGGCTGATAATGATTTAATAGAGCTCATGATTTTTTCCAAGTTATGATGTCTATACTAAAGCTATCGACACTTAGACTTAATATTATAATCGATTAATAGCTAGTGAATAGTCTGATCACGAATCGCGACTAAGGCAGTAAGATTGTGCTCATTTGATAGGCATTTAATGAATATTTTTTGATATTGACAGATAAGACTAATAGACTGACTCATTATATTTAGGATGGAGCTTTAGTGATGTGGAAATCAATTTTATTCGGAATTTTTTTAACGTTACTAGTGGGATGTGGAGGAGGTGGAGGTGCGTCCAATGACTCGCCGTCAATAGAACCCTCGACACCTGAGCCCCCTGAAGAAATTTTATATACTAAAGTAATCGATGGTTATGTCAGCGGGGCAAATATTTTTATCGATCATAACTGGAACTTGATTCAAGATGATGGTGAACCGAGTGCTTATGAAGACGCAGAAAATCAGAGATACTATTTTTATGAAGAGGACTTCTCAACAATTGATAATTGGTCTGTTGCATGTGCTTCTGAAAGACCGGCAATTGCCGAGATTCCGGTAGGAGCTATTGATAGTGAGAGAGGCGAGATCACATCGGAGTACACTCTCTATCATTTCCCATTTTTCTCGCAAGGTGCGGGTGGAATACAAGATACTTACACTGCTAACATTACACCGTTAACCACGCTATTTTTTCCTTATATCTCAAACTTGATGGAAAATATGGAGATTGAGGTTAATGCAGGGTGTGGATCAGTTGCCGATGATATTGCCGAAAGCGTTATAAATGAAGTTGACCAGGTACTTACTGCATTGTCAGCCGAGTTTAATATAGATGTGTTCACCTTTTATGATGATTTTATTGCCTCGGGCGATGAGGTTAAGAAAGCTTATGCTGAAAAAGTAGTAGATTTTTTGCAAATCGCGTTTATCGTAAGTCAGCTGATAGAGGAGGAGTATCAAATTGATACCAGAATTCAGCTAGATAGACTTATAGTTGAGAAAATTCTCTCCAACGAAGAGTTTGAAACAGTAGAGTTTGCGGTATTTAGTCCAGCAACAATAATTTCTTTAGGGGATGAATACTTACAACAAACGCTTTATGCATTCTATGATGTCATTGCAAATAGTAATGGCGAACTAGTTGATTCTGACGGAAACGTGTATGAAATAACGCTCGATAATTTGAAGGCAAATACAACATTTTTAATCCGAGACATGGTGTTCTCTAATAGCCAAATTTTCCCTGGTAACAAGGTTTTACTGGAAACTGTAGAGAGACCAACTGTAGGACTTGAGAGATTTATTCATTTTGGACTTTTTCAGTCTGGTCAAGAGTATACAGAGGCAAAAATCAATGAGGTTTTCCGCAGGATGGCCGTATTTAGGATTAATGACAACAGTGCTAGTGGCAATGAGCTTTTTGAAATAGAACTTAGAAATGAGACTAACCCTCATTTCATTTATGATTTTGAGACAATTTTTGCGACTCGTGATGCCGATCAGTTAGAAAACATTTACAATGAAGTCAGAGATTTGAAAAGAGAGATGACGTTAGTCACTGAGAACAGGGCGTATTTATATTCGAGTGATATACAAAGATTGGAAAGGTCAAATTGGAGTTATATGGAAATTGCCACCGATGATGGCTTTGACATATCTTGCTTGAATCAGGAAACAGGAGTACAAACGCACGGAGAACAGGCGTATGAGGACTGCTTGACTAATATTACTGCTAATTAAATTAAACGCACTCAAATATTGTTAAAGTAATAAGTGAAGCACAACGCTTTAAATAGTATGTTTAAATTTAGTTATCTAGCGACAATCATTTCCATTGTGAAACTTGCTAAAACGAATAGTTTACTTTGAATTGATACGTTTAATCTTCTAGTGAGAAAACTTGAACAATACCGTTTCTACTAGTCTCATTTCCACATTCATATGCCCCTCTAAGCCCCACTACTGCCTTGTTAGCATATTTATCAACAGCGAGCCTATTAGAGCTCGTACCACCGCAAATTGCCGTGCCACTATCTGATCCATCAAGGCTTATAAAATCAAAGATCCTAACCCAAGTATCAGATGCATCCAAATCGTAAACCATTAGTTTTGTATAAGACGTGACTACCAATCGTTTACCATCATCGCTCAATGCAACTTGAGTACCAAAACCACTTCCGCTATAACCAACAACTGCATCAATATCTGAACCTATTTGTGTCCATGATCCCGACTGATATCTATACACACGCACACTGCCTGTATTGTTTAGATTATTTCCTGTAGCTTGACCCGCATCATCATTATAAGGGGAACCAACTGCAAGAATTTCACCATTACCGCTCAGATCAATCGATGATCCAAAACGATCTCCTTCTCTTTCACCAAGCAGATCAGTGCCTAGCTGCTGCCAGTTTTCAGAAATATATGAAAATACCCTCACCTGACCTGAGTATTCTCCATTATCACTATTCCAAGGAGAGGAAGCTGCTAAAATGGATCCATCATCACTTAACACAACATCATGTCCAAAATTTTGCAGTCCATTTTCACCAAAAATTGTATCTCCAATCTGATTACCTTGAAAATCATAAACGTATACACTACCCGATTGATCACCATTTTGGTCATTTAGTATCGCACCAACCGCAACGATCGGTTCATTGAAATTGCTTATAAAACCCGCTTCATCATTGATTGCCACCGAGCTACCAAATCCATCACAAGTGTCCGGTGATTGAATAATAGTTGGTGAAGGCACGCCTGAGGATTCTGCAGTGGCTGTCCAAACCTTAACATAGCCACGACGAATTATGGCTCCACTACAAATCTCTTTAGGAGCACCAGCGGCTACATAAACCTGGGTACTTCCTGATGGAATTACTCCATCAACCGATTTACCATAATAATCTCCCGCTGCTAAACCCACATCCCATCCTTGCATCAAATACCAGGAGCCTGGCGATACCCCATTCGGAGGATAAATTGGGTTAAGTGTTTCATGATGAAGGAGCACTTTACCGTAATCAGAATTATTTATGTAATCTCCTAACGGAATGCTTGATGTTAGGAGGGTACCGCCGTTGTTCAAAGCAACATCATGGCCAAACCATGCATTTGACTCATTTGATATACCAGAAGTAGTCTTGTTCACATCGATAGTCTTAATCAAATTACCAAAGGTGTTAACATCTGATACGTTTATAGTGACTACTTGCTGATCTGTATTGCAAACCACACAGGGTAATGGCCCGTCAGACACGCCAACAGTGACTTCATGCGAGCTCTTCTCTTCATAATTACCTGGCTCATTTGGATTGAAACGCAACTCTGTCTGACCATTTGTTTCTTGTGATGCACTCAAGCGAAATCTAGACGCCTCAGAACCTGAGAGTGACCAATAGAAAGTGGTAAAATCACTCGCACCAATATTGTCTCGATCGATTGCTCGGATCACACAAACGGAAACTTGATTTTCATCGACCGTACAAGCATGTGTATCTCCATTGGATATCTCAGGCGCTTCGTCATTAACATTTATAATATTAATTGTCACCGTTTTATTCGATAATCCTCCTTGAGAATCGGTCGCAATAACTTTTACTAAATTTGTGAAATTAGTATCCTGAAATGCCTCTCGATCTGGGCTATTAACATAGGCGATATTACCTGTATTCGAGTCGATGGTGTATGCATCATCTGAAACACCAGTTGTGAGTGACTCTGCACTGAAACTAAAATTATCTCCATCCTGATCCGATGCGCTCACTGTAGCAATATAAGTATTTGATTCCGATACATAAACAGTCAGGCTATTCAACGTATCGCCTGATGCATCAGAAAGAGTGATGTCAGGAACATCATTCGCATCTAACACATTAACTGTTACTGTTTGCTGCGATGATTCCAACCCATTTGAAGCAATTACGAGAATAGATGTTGTTCTAGGATCTGTCTCGTAATCCATAGGAGAGGTGAAAGACAGCTCACCAGTCGTGGAGTTGATATCAAACCCACAATCGCAACCGAGGCTATATGTAACAGTTCTATTATTTGGATCTGTCGTCTCAATTCGTCCAATCGTTGTCTGATTTTCCTCAACAGAAAATGTTGATGATGATGTAAATACAGGAGGATCATCATTAGTATCATTCACGACCGTCAGAGTTATATCATTTACCTCAGACTTATTCCCTGCGCCATCCACCATTTCTAAACCAAATGTATAGGTACGCACATCACTCTCATAATCAGCTCCAATTTGCCCATTATCAGAGTCATAGATTGACAAACCATAGTATACGGGGTTTATTGAACCAAGACGCAGTTGCGTGGTTGCATCATTTATTATTTTTGGATAAACATCTAAAGGGTAGTCTACCGATGCGTCTGCATCGTCAAAGTAGATGTATGCTACAGTTTCCCTCTCCTCGCTAATATTTATATTCCATGGTGCACTCCCAATGGTTTGACCTTGACCTATAGGTTGAATAGCACCTAAGTTGGGAGGATTATCGTCAATATTTAGCACATTAATTGTCACAGTATTTGAAGAAGAAAAAGTACCATCAGAAACTGTAATCCCAACTATATATATGTTGTCACCATTATTGTCTTGGGGGTCCTCATAATCGGGTGGGTTTTTGAACCTGATAACTCCTGATGATTCATCTATTTCGAAAAAGCTATTATCATCACCTAATGAACTTTCTATGCTCCATGAATAAGTATCATCTGTGTCTGAATCAACTATTTTGCTTGTTAAATCACATATTGAACCAAAAGATTCCTCTGCAAAGCTACATGCCACACCATCTGGCAAACTTACTGGCTCTTCAACATTAGTGATTGCAAAAGTATAAACCTGATCAACGTACCGATCAGAAGTATCTAATATGTTTGGCGTGAGCTCATCATAAACTCTTAGTTTGTATTGGAATTCTCTTACACTATTAGGACTGCTATTTGAAAGACAAGTATTTTCATAATCCCATACATCACATCCATTCCAACTTGCATTGTAATATCTTACGATTTTAGTATTTTCATCAACAGAGCTAGTATTTAAGTTATTAGGAAAGAAATGACAGGCATCCCCCTCAGCATCACATAATATTTCGTTCCAAGCACCTTGCACCCCGAGCCTATACCATTCCCATCTAAAATTATCGGTTCCATCAGCATCACTAACTTGGGGCACGAAGCTGAAGTACGTATCATCCTCTGCAACATTTATAGTCTGATTGTCATGAGTGATGACACTTTTATTATCATTAGTATTTCTAATGAACCAATTTGTGTCCCAGGTTGCACTCAATTCAGTATCGGATAAGGTCACTGTAAAATAAAAAGTAGTAATACCATCAGGAGGATTTTCATAGTCAAAAGTCCCTGCTTTGTAAGTAATCTTTGCCTTAGCATTTCTAGTAGTTGGCTCTATACCTAAATCTTCTATTTCTAAATATTCAGCATGCGTTCCACTTAAAGACCACACCAAATCAGCTCCTGGAGTTTGATCATCATACCAATCATCATCACCGCCGAAAATTATAGTGCAGTCAGTATTTACTCTATCTTCATAAAGTCTATTGCAAGCTTCACCTGAAGGATTGTAGAACTGCTTTGTAATACCTGGACTTTCATTAACATTCATAATCTCAATATTGATTTCATGAATTGTTATATTTGTACCATCATTTGCAGAAACTTTTACAGTGAAGTTATTAGTTGATGCACTATTAATCTCATAATTTGGCGTGTAAGTAAGTGATAATTCACCAGTAGTTGAATTTACACTTATAGATCCATCTACTTTGCTAAATTCAATATCATCTCCATCCTTATCAGTCGCGGTTACTGTGCCAAGACTTGTTGTGTTTTCAGGGATACTAATATTGTTTGAGGAGGTAAATTCTGGGGAGTTGTCATTCAGATTATTAATGTTAACTGTGATATTTTGTGTCTCTGAATTGGTGCCATCTGTAACTGTGACAGTAGCAATATAAGAAGACTTCGTCTCATAATCTGGGGAAGAAACAAAAGTCAGTGCACCCGAGCTTGGATCAATATTTATTTCAGATCCTGAAATGCTATAAATCAATGTGTCTCCGTCATCATCAGTGGCTGTAACTTCACCTATTTCAGTTTGGTTTTCATCAGCTGTAAAAGATGCATTGGATGTAAATCTAGGGGTATTATCATTTAATGCATTGATCTCAATGCTGATGTCTTGAGTGATAGAGTTTATTCCATCAGAAACCGCGACAGTAGCACTGTATGAAGACTTAGTTTCATAATCTGGTGCAGAAACAAAAGTCAGTAGCCCCGTACTTGAACCAATAATTATTTCTGAACCTGAGATAGCGTATGTTAAGTCATCATTATCTGCATCAATAGCAGTTACAGCACCAATCGCTATTTCGTTTTCATTAACTGTAAAAGAGGCAAGTGATGTTATTTCAGGTGTATTGTCATTAAGATTATTTATTAAAATTTGAAAGGCTTTTCTACTAGTGAAGTTATCATCGCTAACATAAGCTATAGCTGAGTATGATGATTTCGTTTCGTAATCTGGTACATTTACAAATGTCATTACGCCATTTAAATTATTGATAGAAATACTACTCGCATCAGTACCGCCCAATTCAAATATTAAATTTGAGCTCTCATCAGTTGCAGTAATTGCACCGATAGCGGCCTGATTTTCATCGGCAGTGTACGTTGATCCTGACGTAATAATTGGTTTTTCATCTATATTGGTAATGCCAACAGACAAATTTTGTGTGGCAAGGTTACTGCCATCGGTGACCGTAACAGTTGCTGAGTAGGAGGATTTCGTCTCATAATCAGGTACATTGTTAAAGGTTAGGATTCCTGATGAAGAGTCAACGCGTATTTCAGATCCTGAAATACTATAAGTTAAGGAATCACTATCTACATCAGTTGCCGTCACTGTACCTATCGATGTCTGATTCTCTGCCACAATAAAGGTAGAACTAGAAGTGAAAACCGGTGCAACATCATCAACATTAGTTACCTTTATGGTTATATCTTGAGTAATCAAGCTTTTGTCATCTGTTACTGTGACAGTGGCACTGTAGGAAGACTTGGTCTCATAATCAGGCGCAATGTTAAAGGTCAGCACACCATTACTTGCATTAAGACTCATCGAAGAGGCATCGGTGCCTGATAACGAATAAATCAATGGGTCATTATCTGCATCGATCGCAATCACACTTCCAATCGACATCTGATTCTCTTCCACAATGAATATCGAACTTGATGTTATTGAGGGTGTGTTGTCATTCAGATTAGTCACATTTATCGTAATATCTTGAGAACCTATGTTAGCGCCATCTGTCACTGTGACAGTGGCGCCGTAGGAAGACTTGGTCTCATAATCTGGGGCGGAGACAAAAGTCAGTACACCTGTACTTGTATCAATATTGATTTCAGATCCTGAA
>CACLAG010000030.1:0-18659 GCA_902604945.1 uncultured SAR92 cluster bacterium
CGTTGATCATGGTAAGACAACGCTGACCGCTGCTATGACCCGAGTTTGTTCGGAAGTTTTTGGTGGAGAGATGCAGGCATTTGATCAGATTGATAATGCCCCTGAGGAAAGAGAAAGAGGTATTACGATATCTACAGCACACGTTGAGTATGATTCAGCGGACAGGCACTACGCACACGTTGATTGTCCTGGACACGCAGACTATGTCAAAAACATGATTACAGGTGCGGCTCAGATGGATGGAGCTATATTAGTTTGTGGGGCGACAGATGGTCCGATGCCTCAGACACGTGAGCACATTCTTTTGTCTCGTCAAGTAGGCGTTCCATATGTTGTTGTGTTTTTAAACAAAGCTGATCTTCTAGCTGAGGATTGTGGTGGTGTTGGATCTGAGGAATATGAGGAGATGCTTGAGCTTGTTGAGATGGAGTTACGTGAGTTACTTGATCTTTATGAGTTCCCTGGTGACGATACGCCTATTGTGGTTGGTTCAGCATTAATGGCCTTAGAAGGCAAGGATGATAATGAGCTTGGCACAACAGCAGTTAAAAAGTTGGTTGAAGCTTTGGATTCATATATTCCTGAGCCAGTAAGAGCTATTGATCAGCCATTTTTGATGCCTATTGAAGATGTTTTCTCAATCGCTGGCCGAGGTACGGTAGTAACTGGTCGTATTGAGCGTGGAGTGATTAAGGTTGGAGAGGAAATTGAAATTATAGGTATTTCTGATACAGCTAAAACTACTTGTACTGGAGTAGAGATGTTCCGTAAGTTTCTAGACGAAGGACGAGCAGGCGAGAACTGTGGTGTTTTATTGCGGGGTACAAAAAGAGAAGAAGTTCAGCGTGGTCAGGTACTTGCTCATCCAGGTTCTGTGAAGCCTCATACAAAGTTTGAAGCTGAAGTATATGTCTTATCTAAGGACGAAGGCGGTCGACATACTCCGTTCTTTAAAGGGTATAGGCCTCAATTTTATTTTAGAACGACAGATGTAACTGGTGCCGTTGAGCTTCCTTCAGGAACTGAGATGGTTATGCCGGGTGATAACATAAAAATGACAGTAGAGCTCATTCATCCTATTGCTATGGAGGATGGACTTAGGTTTGCCATTAGAGAAGGCGGGCGAACTGTTGGTGCAGGAGTTGTCGCTAAAATAATTGAATAACGAATAATAAAACTTCAAATTGGTGTGGTTTTTCAGAAATGAACTTTTCAGTAGAATGAAATGTTGATTTGAAGGCCAGTAGTTCAATTGGTAGAGCACCGGTCTCCAAAACCGGCTGTTGGGGGTTCGAGTCCCTCCTGGCCTGCCAATTAATAGTATGAAAGTGAGAAAAAATGAGTAGCTCGTTGCAAGATGATAAGTACCGTTTAGATTGGTTGAAATGGATTGCCGTTGTAATAATCATTTCCCTGAGTATCTATGCTAACTGGTATTATGCTGATGAATCAGTGCTATATCGTGTTATAGGCTTTATTGTTGCTCTAGGATTGGCAGCTTCCATTAGTGCATTTACTCAAAAAGGGGCGACTGTCATGGAATTAGCGGTGGGAGCAAAGACGGAATGGAAGAAAGTTGTATGGCCAACAAAGCAAGAGCGGAATCAGACTACTCTTCTAGTACTAGCTGTCATTGTAATAATGGCCTTATTGCTTTGGGGTATTGACTCTTTTTTTAGCTGGATTGCTAAATTAATTATGGGTTAGGAGAGATATCAGTGTCGAAACAGTGGTATGTGGTCCATGCGTATTCGGGCTATGAAAAGAAAGTCGCCCTTGCGATAGAGGAGCGCATAGCTATGCACACTCTTCAAGAGAAGTTTGGAGATATTATGGTCCCCACCGAAGAGGTAATAGAAATGAAAGGCGGCCAAAAAAGAACAAGTGAGCGCAAGTTTTTCCCAGGATATGTTTTGGTTAATATGGAGCTTGACGACGAGACGTGGCACTTGGTTAAAGAAACGCCAAGAGTGATGGGGTTTATTGGAGGCAAGGCTGATAGACCTGCTCCTATATCTGATAAAGAAGCTGACATTATATTGCAACGTGTTCAGGATTCTGAAGAGATGCCTCGCCCTAAAACTATGTTTGAGGCGGGAGAAATGGTAAGAGTAACAGATGGCCCATTTAACGATTTTAATGGGACAGTTGAAGAAGTGAATTATGACAAAAGTAAGCTAAGAGTTGCCGTATCAATATTTGGGAGGTCTACCCCAGTAGAGTTGGACTTTACCCAGGTTGAGAAGGCTTAAAAATATTTACAGCCGAAGTCTGTAAAAACGGGAAGTTAGAGGAAATAAAGTAGAATGCTCTAACGCTTGTACCCATTGAGGAGTAATTGAAATGGCAAAAAAAGTTTCTGCGTATATAAAGTTGCAAGTGCCAGCAGGGCAAGCAAATCCAAGCCCGCCTGTCGGTCCTGCATTAGGGCAACACGGTGTAAATATAATGGAATTTTGTAAGGGATTTAACGCTCAAACTCAGAGCATCGATCCTGGTGCTCCTGTTCCCGTAGTAATTACGGTCTTTGGTGATAGAAGTTTTAGCTTCGAGATGAAAACTCCCCCTGCTTCCTACCTCCTCAAAAAAGCAGCAGGACTGAAAAGTGGGAGTGGTAACCCAAATACACAGAAAGTTGGATCTGTGAGTAGGGCACAGTTAGAAGAAATTGTTAAAATAAAAGATCCTGACCTCACTGCGGGAGACCTTGACGCTGCCGTTCGAACAATCGCTGGTTCTGCGAGATCCATGGGCATTGAGGCGGAGGAAGTGTAATGGCTAAACTTACCAAGCGTCGTCAACTTACAGAGAAGATGGTTCGGCATGGAGAGCTGTATGTTGTTGGAGAAGCCTTCAAAATCTTGAAGGAACTCTCTTCTAAGAAATTTTCTGAAACCATAGATGTTGCGGTGAATCTTGGAATTGATCCCCGGAAGTCAGATCAAATAGTTCGAGGGGCCACTACTTTGCCAAATGGATCAGGTAAATTGGTGAGAGTTTGTGTTTTTGCTCAGGGAGATCCAGCGGAGGCCGCAAAAGAAGCTGGAGCTGAAATGGTGGGAATGGATGAGTTGTCGGACGAAATCGTCAAAGGTCGAAATGATTTTGATGTAGTGATAGCGAGTCCAGATGCTATGCGAGTGGTTGGAAAGCTCGGGAAAGTTTTAGGCCCAAGGGGTCTGATGCCGAACCCAAAATCTGGAACGGTCACACAAGATGTTGCCTCTGCAGTGAAAAATGCTAAGTCAGGTCAGGTGAGATTTAGAGCTGATAAAAATGGCATTGTTCATGGTGGGATAGGCACAGCTGATTTTGATGAAAAAGACTTAGAGCAAAACTTAGTTGCACTGATGTCTGATCTAGTTAAAGCTAAACCATCAACCGCAAAGGGTATTTATATTAAAAAAGTTACTGTGTCTTCTACTATGGGCCCAGGGCTGATGATTGATCAAAGTTCTTTGGGAATTTGAGAAACAAGAACTTTATTTTATGAAAGACTTTAGGGTTACAAGTTTTAGTGAACTTGTGATCGTTAAAGACCGTAGGTTTTGTAATTGGTTAGGCGTTTTCTGGCACCCTACGCAAACGGTGAACCCAACTCAGTTTCGATTAGAGTTTTCACTTATACCGTTGAGCTATGCTCAACCTAACTAAAATCGAGGAAATATATTGTGGCACTAAATCTCGATGGTAAAAAAAGTATTGTCGCTCAAATTAATGAGACGGCCTCTCGCTCACTGTCTTTAGTTATAGCCGATGCGCGAGGTGTTGATGTTGCTGATATGAATGCGCTGAGAGCGAAAGCTAGAGAGGAAAATGTGGAGCTCAAAGTAGTGAGAAATACATTAGCCAAAAGAGCGTTCGCGGACACAGATTATGCTTGTGTGGATGAAGTACTGTTTGGTCCCTCACTATTTGCGTTTTCAATGGATGATCCAGGTTCTGCAGCAAGGCTTTTCAAGACCTTCGCCAAAGAAAACGAAGAGTTTGACATTAAAGCGCTCTCGGTTAGCGGGCAGCTATTAAGTAAAGATCAGGTAGATGTCTTGGCTAAATTGCCTACTAGGGAGCAAGCGTTAGGCATGTTAGCAGGTGTTATTTTAGCCCCTGTTACAAAGCTGGTTAGAACATTGAATGATGTGCCTTCGAAAACTGTGAGAGTGTTGTCAGCGATAAAGTCCCTGAAAGAGAGCGAAGCTTAAAGTTTTATAGGAAAAGGAGAATAAAATGTCCCTATCAAATGAAGAAATATTAAATGCAATTGCTGAAAAGAGTGTGATGGATATTGTTGAACTCATAAGCGCGATGGAGGAGAAGTTTGGCGTTTCAGCTCAAGCTGCTGTTGCAGTAGCCGCTGCTCCATCTGCTGGCGCCGATGGTGGCGAACAGCAAGCTGAAGAAAAAACTGAGTTTGATGTAGTCTTGAGCTCAATTGGTGACAAGAAGGTTAATGTGATAAAGGCGGTTCGTGCCATCACTGGTCTTGGGCTAAAAGAAGCGAAAGATATGGTTGATGGAGCTCCATCAACGATTAAAGAAGCTGCAGCGAAAGACGAAGCTGAAGAGATAAAGAAACAGCTTGAAGAAGCCGGTGCGACAGCTGAACTAAAATAAATAAAATTGGTCTAGCATGAATACGAGTAGATTCCGTAGAGTACCTCGGGTCTGTTCGTTGGCCGGTTGCTTTTTTGCTATCTGTAATTTTGTATAACTGATTTTAATCGAGGAAACCCAATGACGTACTCTTTCACTGAAAAGAAACGTATTAGAAAAAATTTCGGTAAATTGCCTAACACGATGGATCTTCCGTATCTTCTCTCTATCCAATTAGATTCATATGAGAAGTTTACTCAAATGGGCGTGAGTAAGGAAAATAGAACTGATAGCGGTTTGCATGCAGCGCTTAGTTCTGTATTTCCGATAGTCGGATATTCAGGGCATGCCGCACTTGAGTATGTCGACTACTCGCTCGGGAACCCGGCATTTGAAGAGGAAGAGTGTAAGCTTCGTGGTGTAACTTACTCAGTCCCTTTGAGAGTTCGTGTTCGTTTAATCATTTATGATAAAGAGTCTACAAGTAAAGCCGTCAAAGATATTCGTGAGCAAGAAGTCTATTTGGGCGAAATTCCCCTTATGACAGATAACGGGACGTTTATAATTAATGGTACAGAAAGAGTTATCGTATCTCAGTTGCACCGTTCACCAGGAGTGATATTTGATCATGACAAGGGGAAAACGCACTCGTCGGGTAAACTTTTGTATACAGCTCGAGTTATCCCGTACAGAGGCTCCTGGCTTGACTTTGAGTTTGACCCCAAAGATCTTCTTTTTGTTCGTATTGATAGGCGGCGCAAACTACCTTCAACGATTTTGTTGAGAGCCTTGGGTTACTCGTCGGAAGAAATCTTGGGAATGTTTTTTGATTCGAGTGTATTTAATGTCAAGAAGGATCAATTTTTATTGGAGTTAGATCCGGAGAGATTACGAGGTGAAATAGCGGCTTTTGATATAAAGGGTAAACAAAACAAAGTTGTGGTGGAGAAAGGAAGGAGAATAACAGCCAGGCACATACGTCAATTAGAGAAAGACAAGATCAGTTCGCTTGAAGTGCCCAGAGAATATCTTATTGGAAGGCCAATGGCTCTAGATATTGCAGATCCAGAGACGGGAGAGCTCGTTCTTGAATGTAATGCAGAAATTAGTGAAGAGAATCTTGATGCACTTTTGAAAACAGGTATAACCAAGATAGAAACTCTGTATACCAATGATCTTGATTGTGGCCCTTTTATATCCGATACGCTAAGAGCAGATGCTTCGAAAACTCAGCTTGATGCCATGGTTGAAATATACCGAATGATGAGACCCGGGGAACCCCCCACGAAGGAATCTGCGGAGAATCTTTTCCATAATTTATTTTTCAATGAGGAAAGATATGACCTATCAGTTGTCGGCAGGATGAAGTTCAATCGCCGTCTCGATCGAACAGAAGAAGTAGGACCAGATATTCTTTTCGATAGTCGCTATTTGTCAAATCACAAAGAAGATTCGTACTCAGCCTTGATTGAGGAGCTTGGTGATGCATCAGACATTGTTGACGTTATGAAGAAACTTATAGATATCCGAAATGGTAAAGGCTCGGTTGATGACATAGATCACTTAGGTAATCGAAGAATACGATCTGTCGGTGAGATGGCTGAAAACCAATTCAGAGTTGGATTGGTTAGGGTGGAACGAGCAGTAAAGGAGAGGCTAGGAGTTGCTGAATCTGAAGGCTTGATGCCCCAGGATTTGGTCAATGCAAAGCCTGTTGCGGCTGCTATGAAAGAATTCTTTGGCTCGAGTCAGCTGTCTCAATTTATGGATCAAAATAATCCTCTCTCTGAGATAACGCACAAAAGACGAGTTTCTGCTTTAGGACCTGGAGGCCTCACCAGAGAAAGAGCAGGCTTCGAGGTTAGAGACGTTCATCCTACTCACTATGGTCGAGTCTGCCCAATTGAAACGCCTGAGGGACCAAATATTGGACTTATAAATTCCCTAGCGACTTATGCCAAAACGAATGACTATGGATTCATTGAGACCCCATACAGAAAAGTTGTAGAAGGAAGAGTAACGTCCGAGATAGAATATCTCTCGGCCATAAATGAATCTCAGTTTGTCATAGCGCAAGCATCCGCTCCGTTAGATGCCGACGGTTCTTTTCAAAATGACCTTGTGGCAGTAAGACACCTCAATGAGTTTACTTCAAAATCACCCTCTGACATCGATTATATGGACGTCTCAGCTCAGCAAGTCGTCTCTGTGGCAGCGTCGCTGATTCCATTTTTGGAGCATGATGATGCAAACAGAGCCCTCATGGGTTCGAATATGCAGAGGCAAGCTGTGCCAACATTACGCGCAGAGACTCCATTAGTTGGTACTGGTATTGAAAGGAAGGTTGCGAGCGACTCAGGAGTTTGTAAAGTTGCCCTGAGAGGGGGATATGTCGAGGGCGTCGATGCTGGACGTATTGTTGTGCGTGTTCATGAAGATGAAATCAAATCTGGCGAAGCAGGGGTTGATATTTATAATCTCACGAAGTACACAAGATCTAATCAGAATACTTGCATCAATCAACAGCCTATTGTAAAGCAAGGAGATAGAATTTCTAAAGGTGATGTGCTTGCAGATGGTCCGTCTGTCGATCTTGGCGAGCTAGCACTTGGTCAGAATATGCGAATAGCATTTATGCCTTGGAATGGTTACAACTTTGAAGATTCTATTCTGATCTCCGAGAGAGTAGTTCAGGAAGATAGATTTACAACGATTCACATACAAGAATTAAGTTGTATAGCGAGAGATACTAAACTTGGATCTGAGGAAATTACTGCTGATATACCTAATGTCGGTGAGGCTGCACTGGGCAGGCTTGATGAGTCGGGTATTGTTCATATCGGTGCGGAGGTGGTGGCCGGAGATATATTGGTCGGTAAAGTAACGCCGAAAGGGGAGACACAGTTAACTCCAGAAGAAAAGCTTCTTCGTGCCATTTTCGGAGAAAAGGCATCAGATGTAAAAGATACTTCTTTAAGGGTGCCTAGCAGCATTAAAGGAACCGTAATAGACGTTCAGGTATTTACTCGAGACGGGTTGGAGAAAGATAACAGATCAATTGATATAGAAAGGTTGGCCTTAGAGCAGTACAGGAAAGACCTTAATGACGAGTACCGCATAGTTGAGAATGCTAGTCTGGGTAGATTGTCGGACCTTTTGAATGGAGAAAAGGTAATTAAAGCAAAAAGCTTTAAGAAAGGAGACAAGTTTGATGCAGAAAAATGCATAGATTACACCATCGATGACTGGCTCTCCGTCAGAATGGAGAGTGCAGACATAAATGAGCAGATTGCTGACGCAAAAAGTCAATTGGAAGAACAACGCTCATCGGTTGATTCTCGCTATGAGGAGAAACGAGCGAAACTTCAAAGTGGGGATGATTTAGCTCCAGGAATATTGAAGACAGTAAAAGTTTATTTAGCTGTTAAAAGAAGAATTCAGCCTGGGGATAAGATGGCAGGTAGGCATGGTAATAAGGGTGTGATTTCAGTTATCAAACCTGTAGAAGATATGCCATATGACCAATTTGGTGAGCCTGTAGATATAGTTCTGAATCCGTTGGGCGTCCCATCTCGCATGAATGTTGGACAGGTACTAGAGGTTCATATGGGGATGGCTGCGAAAGGACTGGGTGACAAAATCAACAACATGATTAGAGTGAATACTAAAGCATCGGAGATGAGAAAGTTTCTCCAAGAAATATATGATGTTGGCGATACAGCTTTTGAAACTAAGTTAAAGACACTTTCAGATGAAGAAATACTCGAATTATCAGAAAATCTAAAAACCGGTGTGCCAATTGCGACGCCAGTGTTTGACGGTGCAAGTGAACTTGAACTTAAAAAGATGTTAGCTTTAGCCGATCTGCCCGAGAGCGGCCAGACTGCGCTCTTTGATGGTCGTACAGGTGAACAATTTGATAGGCCTGTTACGGTTGGATACATGTATATGTTGAAATTAAATCATCTCGTTGACGATAAAATGCATGCTCGATCAACCGGATCCTATAGTCTTGTCACTCAGCAACCTCTCGGAGGTAAAGCACAATTTGGTGGCCAAAGATTTGGAGAAATGGAGGTTTGGGCTCTTGAGGCTTATGGGGCGTCCTATACTCTTCAAGAAATGTTAACTGTTAAGTCGGACGATGTCGCCGGAAGAACGAAAATGTACAAAAACATTGTTGATGGAGACCATCGGATGGAACCAGGAATGCCTGAATCCTTTAATGTTCTTGTCAAAGAGGTGAGATCCTTGGGCATTAATATGGAATTAGAGAACGATTAAAAAGTTAAGTATGGTGCATAAATTAATAATTTGCAGTAATTTATTGGAGGATTTCCTTTGAAGGACTTAGTTAACCTGCTAAAGCAGAAAGATCAAAACATCGAATTTGATAACATTAGAATCAGTTTAGCTTCCCCACAAATGATTAGGTCTTGGTCATTTGGTGAAGTTAAAAAACCTGAAACTATTAACTACAGAACGTTTAAGCCTGAAAGGGAGGGGTTGTTTTGTGCAAAGATATTTGGCCCTGTAAAAGATTATGAGTGTCTTTGCGGCAAGTACAAAAGAATGAAGCATCGTGGGATTGTTTGTGAAAAATGTGGTGTTGAAGTTACTTTAACGAAAGTACGAAGAGAGCGCATGGGGCATATAGAACTAGCTTGTCCGGTAGCTCATATTTGGTTTTTGAAATCGTTGCCGTCTCGCATTGGACTGATGCTTGATATGACTCTCAGAGAAATAGAAAGAGTGCTATATTTTGAATCTTATGTAGTGACGGATCCAGGATTAACGACCTTGGAAAAAGGTCAATTGTTGACTGATGATGAGTATTTTGACTCTCTGGAGGAATTCGGTGATGAATTCGTTGCGACAATGGGAGCGGAGGCTATACAAGCTCTCCTTGGAGAAATAGTGATTGAGGAAGAAATCGCGTCGATTCGAGAGGAGATTCCTAATACAAAGTCTGAGACCAAGATAAAGAAGTATTCTAAACGTTTGAAGCTTCTTGAGGCATTCCATGGTTCTGGGAACAAACCAGAGTGGATGATTTTAGAGGCATTACCAGTGTTGCCGCCAGATTTGCGTCCGCTTGTACCTCTTGATGGAGGGCGTTTTGCCACTTCTGACTTAAATGATTTATACCGAAGGGTTATCAATAGAAATAATCGTCTAAAAAGACTATTAGAGCTCAGTGCTCCTGACATCATAGTTCGAAACGAAAAAAGAATGCTTCAAGAATCTGTAGACGCCTTGTTAGATAACGGAAGGAGGGGTAGAGCGATAACTGGGTCAAATAAACGACCTCTTAAGTCATTAGCAGACATGATAAAAGGTAAGCAAGGCAGATTCCGTCAAAATTTATTGGGCAAAAGGGTAGATTATTCTGGAAGATCTGTAATTGTATGTGGTCCTACTTTAAGGCTCCATCAATGTGGGCTACCGAAGAAGATGGCCCTTGAGTTATTCAAGCCTTTTATCTTCAGTAAACTTGAGCTCCGAGGGATGGCAACCACAATTAAGGCAGCTAAAAAGATGGTTGAGCGAGAGGAATCGGTGGTTTGGGATATCCTGGACGAAGTTATTAGAGAGCATCCGGTGTTACTCAATAGAGCACCCACTTTACATAGGTTAGGCATACAAGCTTTCGAGCCGACACTTATCGAAGGTAAAGCGATACAGTTACATCCGCTAGTTTGCGCCGCATTCAATGCAGACTTTGATGGAGATCAAATGGCAGTGCACGTGCCACTGACTATTGAAGCTCAAATGGAATCAAGAGCTTTGATGATGTCCACCAACAATATACTTTCTCCAGCGTCTGGAGAGCCCATAATTGTTCCTTCACAAGATGTGGTTTTAGGCCTTTATTATATGACTCGCCAACGTATTAATGCGAAGGGAGAAGGGATGATTTTCGCAGATTATAAGGAGGCATCTAGAGCATATCACTCAGGTAAGGTTGATCTTCAAGCGATTGTAAAAGTTCGGATTACTGAGGAAGACTTAGGTGCAGAGGAAGGGACGGCGGTGACGAAATCGTCATTAGTAGAGACGACAATTGGTAGAATACTTTTATGGGAAATTGTTCCAAAAGGGTTAGGTTTCACTTTGGTCAATAAGCCCATGGTCAAAAAAGCGATTTCTGGGATTATTGACGAGTGTTATAGGCACATAGGGCTTAAAGACACAGTCATATTCGCTGATCAGTTAATGTATTTGGGTTTTAAATATAGTACTTCCTCTGGTGCTTCTGTTGGTGTGAATGATTTCGTAATACCGGATGACAAAAATGAAATCATCGAAAATGCGGATAGTCAAGTTCGTGAAATCGAGAGTCAGTTTGCTTCGGGATTGGTAACACAAGGAGAAAAATATAATAAGGTAATTGATATTTGGTCGCAAGCTAATGACAAAGTTGCAAAGTCAATGATGAAGGGTATAAGCACTGAGAGGGTTGTTAACAAAGATGGAGATTCAGAAGAACAAGATTCCTTCAATTCGGTCTTTATAATGGCTGATTCGGGGGCAAGGGGCTCACCTGCTCAAATTCGACAGTTAGCAGGTATGAGAGGTTTGATGGCGCGTCCAGATGGCTCGATAATAGAGACTCCAATAACGGCTAATTTCCGTGAAGGGTTAACCGTAATGCAGTACTTTATTTCTACACATGGAGCGCGTAAGGGCCTTGCAGATACTGCTTTAAAGACAGCAAATTCTGGGTATCTCACTCGTCGTCTTGTTGACGTCTCGCAAGATGTAGTGATTACTGCTAGTGATTGTGGCACCACAAATGGTTTGCTCATGGCACCGGTTATCGAGGGTGGAGACATAATTTCATCTTTGGGAGATAGAATCCTAGGAAGAGTATCGGCTCAAGATGTTCTTGCTCCAGGCACTGAGGAAGTAGCCATGCCGGCAGGTACTATGATTGATGAAGCCTGGGTATTGAAAATAGAAAAATTAAATATAGACGAAGTTATTGTCAGATCGCCAATAACTTGCGAATTAATCCACGGAATTTGTGCGGCTTGTTACGGTAGGGATTTAGCGCGTGGCCATCTTGTGAATCAAGGTGAAGCGGTTGGCGTAATCGCAGCTCAATCAATTGGAGAGCCCGGCACGCAGTTGACCATGAGAACTTTCCATATTGGAGGCGCTGCCTCAAGAGCATCAGCTATGGATAGTGTTCAAGTGAAACATGATGGTGTTGTTAGGTTAATAAACTTTAATACCGTTGAAAATAAAGACGGAAATTTAGTAGCAGTATCGCGATCAGGTGAATTAGCGATTGCTGATCAGAATGGCAGAGAAAGAGAGAGATATAAGCTTCCGTATGGAGCTTTGATAACCGTTAAAGATGGCTCCTCTGTTGACTCTGGGGACAAAATAGCAAGCTGGGACCCTCATACGCATCCAATAGTTTCAGAAGTAGCAGGTAAAGTTTTGTTTTCTGGAATGGAAGAAGGTTTGAGTGTGCGTCAACAAACAGATGATATGACTGGCTTAACAAGTATCTCAGTGATTGATGCAAATGATCGGAATGCTGCCGGAAAGGAACTGAAACCGATGATCTCTCTAACAGACAGTAAAGGAAAAGAGTTGTTCTTCCCTAACTCGTCAGTACCAGCTCAATATCCGTTGCCTGCAAATGCGAGCATAAATGTGGCAGATGGTGAAGATATAGAGATAGGACAAGTTATTGCAAGAATACCTCAGGAAGCTGGAGGTACCAAGGATATTACTGGTGGTCTTCCTAGAGTAGCGGATTTGTTTGAGGCTAGGAAACCCAAGGATCCTGCAATTCTGGCAGAGATCACAGGAACTGTGACTTTAGGTAAGGAAACGAAAGGGAAGTTGAGGCTAGTTATCACTCCGGATGATGGGAAACCTCTAGCTAATGGAAAACTACAGTATGAAGAGTTAATTCCTAAGTGGAGAACACTAGGAGTTTTTGAAGGCGAGCATGTAGAAAAGGGAGAAGTAATATCTGATGGGCCGCCTACTCCACACGATATACTCCGCTTGAAAGGGATTAACGAGTTATCAAAATATATCGTGAATGAAATACAGGACGTATATCGTTTACAAGGAGTAAAAATCAACGATAAGCATATTGAAGTTATAACTCGTCAAATGCTTAGGAAAGTAGAAATCCTTGATATGGGAGACTCGTCTTTCATAAAAGGAGAGCAAGTCGAATATAGAGCGGTTTTAGAGGAGAACGAGAGGCTCGAGGGCGAAGGCCTTCGCCCTGCGAGGTTTGAACGTCAGCTTTTAGGGATTACAAAGGCGTCTCTGGCAACTGAAAGCTTTATCTCCGCGGCGTCTTTCCAGGAAACTACCAGAGTTCTCACGGAAGCTGCTGTTACAGGAAAAGCAGACAACTTAAGAGGATTGAAAGAGAATGTTGTAGTGGGAAGATTGATCCCCGCGGGCACTGGTATGTCATACCATACGCAGCGAAAGAAGATCCGAGAAGCTGAAATGGATGCAACAATGACCGCTGCGGATGTGGAAGCTGCGCTTAGTGAAGCGTTAAGTGCTGAGGCCTCTGGCGACTAATTAAGTGATTTTTAGTTGTGGGCCTGCCTTGACTCGGACACCCCATTTCTTTAAACTCTCCCACCTTTTTAGGCTGATGGATGGTACAAGGCCAAGAAAATAGAAACGATAATTTATTGGAGCAACACTGATGTCAACAATTAACCAGTTGGTGCGTAAGCCCAGAAAGAGTAAGGCTGTTAAAAGCGACGTTCCAGCGTTACAGGCTTGCCCACAGCGACGGGGGGTCTGCACTCGGGTATATACAACAACGCCTAAAAAGCCGAACTCGGCTCTACGTAAAGTTTGCAGAGTTAGACTAACTAGTGGGTTTGAAGTTACTTCTTATATCGGAGGTGAAGGGCACAATTTGCAAGAACACAGCGTGGTCTTGATTAGGGGAGGAAGAGTAAAAGATCTCCCAGGAGTCAGGTATCATACGGTGAGAGGAGCTTTGGATACCTCGGGAGTTAGTGACAGAACGCAGAGAAGATCGAAGTACGGAGCTAAGCGTCCAAAAAAATAAAATTTGTTTATTAGTAAGGCTGAGTTTTGTCTCAGAACCACCTGAAGGAGAATAGGAATGCCCAGAAGAAGAGTCGCAGCTAAAAGAGATGTTATCCCGGATCCAAAGTTCAGCAATATTAAATTAGCTAAGTTTATGAATCATGTAATGGTTAGTGGCAAAAAGTCGGTCGCCGAGCGTATTGTATACGGAGCTCTTGAAATTGTTGAAAAGAAACTTAACAAAGATCCTGTGTCAGTCTTCGAAGAGGCACTTGAATCGGTAGCCCCTCTTGTTGAAGTGAAGTCACGCAGAGTAGGTGGAGCGACTTATCAGGTCCCTGTCGAAGTAAGGCCATCTCGCCGGATTGCCTTGGCTATGAGATGGTTAGTTGATTATGCAAGAAGTCGCGGTGAAAAAGCAATGCCGCAACGATTAGCCGGTGAATTGATTGATGCTGTGCAAGGTAAAGGCGGCGCTGTCAAAAAACGAGAGGATGTTCACAGAATGGCAGAAGCAAATAAAGCGTTCTCTCACTTCAGATTTTAAACTATAAACGTTATTTAAACCTCATTCAGCGATGTAAAGCCTCTGGTAAGGACACGCAATGCGGAGCACACCTATAAGTCAATATAGGAATATCGGTATATGCGCTCATGTAGATGCAGGGAAGACTACCACCACTGAAAGAATCCTTTTTTATACCGGTCTTTCGCACAGAATGGGAGAAGTGCATGACGGTGCAGCTACAATGGACTGGATGGAGCAAGAGCAAGAGAGAGGGATCACGATTACATCCGCAGCGACAACGTGTTTCTGGAGTGGAATGGATGATCAACATAAAAATCATCGAATTAACATTATAGATACACCGGGTCATGTCGACTTTACTATTGAAGTAGAAAGGTCTTTACGAGTCCTTGATGGAGCCGTAATTGTTCTTTGTGCGTCCTCAGGCGTTCAGCCTCAAACTGAGACAGTATGGAGGCAAGCTGACAAGTATCAAGTGCCAAGAATTATTTTCATCAATAAAATGGATCGAGTAGGCGCTAGTTTTTACAATGTAATCGAACAAATCAGAGATAGGTTAGGTGCAATTCCGGTTCCAATTCAAGCGGCGATAGGATCTGAGGAAAATTTTGAGGGTGTTGTCGATCTCATTAAGATGAAGGCTATCTATTGGAATCCTAAAGATCAAGGAATGACCTTTGAATACAGAAATATACCTAGCTCTATGAACGAGATGTGTAAAGAGATGCGATTGCATCTTTTGGAGGCTGCCGCTGAAGCAAATGATAAGCTGATGGAGTCATATCTTGATAATGAAGAATTGTCAGAAGACGAAATTAGAAATGGCTTAAGAATCCGCACACTGGCGAATGAAATAGTGCCTGTCATTGGAGGTTCAGCTTTTAAAAACAAAGGAGTGCAAGCAATTTTAGATGGAGTGATAGATTATTTGCCCTCTCCCTCTCAAGTTAAGCCAATAGAAGGTCAGCTTGATTCGGGTAAAAAAGATACACGTTTGGCAGATGATAATGCACCATTTTCTGCGCTTGCTTTTAAAATTGCTACTGATCCATATGTTGGGACACTTACTTTTATGCGTGTTTACTCGGGTACTCTTAAAAGTGGTATGTCAATGTTTAACTCGGTTAAAGATAAAAAGGAGCGTATCGGTAGGATGGTCCAAATGCATGCGAATAGCAGAGAGGAGATTCAAGAGGTACTTGCAGGTGACATTGTTGCTGCTATTGGACTTAAAGACACAGTCACTGGTGATACCTTATGCGATGAAAAAAATGCAATTATTCTTGAAAGGATGGATTTTCCTGAGCCAGTGATTTCTCTTGCCGTCGAGCCTAAAACTAAGGCAGATCAAGAGAAAATGGGATTGGCTTTGAGTAAACTGTCTCAAGAGGATCCTTCGTTTAAATTTAGAACTGATGAGGAAAGTGGACAAATTATTATCTCTGGGATGGGTGAACTTCACTTAGATGTTTTGGTTGAGAGAATGCGAAGAGAATTTTCAGTTGACGCCAATATCGGTAAACCTCAGGTGGCTTATCGTGAAACAATCCTTGAAAGTTGCCAGATTGAAGCTAAGTTTATACGGCAATCAGGTGGAAGAGGACAATATGGTCATGTTTGTATTAAGTTTGAACCTGCAGATGACTCTCTCTCAGAGGACTTGCAATTTGAAAATTTGATTGTTGGTGGAGTTGTCCCAAAAGAATTTATTCCCGCTGTTGAAAGAGGGATAGAGGATCAAATGCAAAATGGGATATTAGCTGGATATCCACTCCTAGGATTGAAGGCAAGCTTGTATGATGGATCTTTCCATGATGTTGACTCATCTGAAATGGCTTTTAAGGTTGCCAGCTCAATGGCAACAAGGAAACTATCTGAAGAAGATGTACTGGAGCTTCTTGAGCCGATAATGAATATCGAAATTGTTACACCAGAAGAGCATATGGGTGATGTGGTGGGTGATTTAAACAGGCGTCGAGGCTTAATTACGGGTATGGGTGACAGCCCTCTAGGAAAAGTCATATCTGCTAAGGTACCGTTGGGTGAAATGTTCGGTTACGCTACTGATGTGAGATCTGCGACGCAAGGGAGGGCTACCTTTACAATGGAGTTTTATAAGTACGAGCCCGCCCCCGAACCAATTAAGGCTTTATTAATCAATAAAAATGGTTAGTTTTTAACTCACACAGTACAGCTTTCTGGTTATTTCGGTGCAGAGTAACCTTATTTCCTGAGCTCTTTGGAAGCTGCAATCACTTCATCTGAAACATTTTGAGGACACGGTAAATAGTGAGCGAACTCCATAGAGAATTGGCCTCTCCCAGACGTCATAGTCCTCAGATGACCAATATAACCAAACATCTCTGCTAGCGGGACGTCAGCTTTTATCCTTACTCCTGCAGTACCAGCCTCTTGGTCTTTAATCATTCCACGTCTTCTATTCAGGTCTCCAATTACATCACCTACATGATCATCTGGAGTAAAAACATCAACTTTCATTATCGGTTCTATTATTTGAGGTCCAGCTTTTGGCATGGACTGTCGATAAGCTCCCCTTGCCGCTATTTCAAACGCTACTGCAGATGAATCCACAGCATGATAACTTCCATCGAAAAGCTCGATCTCCACATCTAAAACTGGATAGTTCGCCAAAGGACCCTCTTCCATCATTCCTTTAAACCCTTTCTCAATAGCGGGGAAGAATTCTTTTGGTACATTTCCTCCAACTACCGAAGAGCTGAACTTAAATCCAGAGCCTGGCTCTCCAGGAGTAACTCTGTAATCGATCTTTCCAAATTGACCCGATCCTCCTGATTGTTTTTTGTGTGTATAACTGTCTTCGACAGAAATTGTAATAGTCTCTCGATATGCGACTTGAGGTTGTCCAACTATCAAATCAACGCCATAGGTTCGTTTTAAAATATCTACTTTAATATCAAGATGAAGTTCTCCCATTCCTTTAAGGATGGTCTCTCCAGAATCTTCATCTGTTTCTACCCTGAATGATGGATCTTCTGCAATCATCTTCCCTATCGCAATTCCCATCTTTTCTGAGCCGCCTTTATCTTTTGGTTTTACTGCTATTGAAATAACAGGTTCCGGGAAAATCATTGGTTCTAGTGTTACTGGGGATTTTATACTACATAAAGTATGTCCTGTTTGAACGTTTTTCATCCCGACGACCGCTATTATATCGCCAGCTTGGGCCGCGCTAATTTCATTTCGATCATCTGCATGCATTTCAACCATTCGGCCAATTCTTTCGGTTTTTCCAGTCGCTGAATTTAATATAGTGTCTCCTTTGTTCAGGGTCCCAGAATAAATTCTAACGAATGTTAAAGCTCCAAATCGGTCATCCATAATTTTAAATGCAAGGGCCTTAAATGTTTCGCTAGTTGATACTTTTGCGTATTCCCCTGTCTCTTCGCCTACCTCATTGGTGAGCGGTTGAGGCTCAACTTCAGTTGGGGATGGTAAAAAGTCGACGACCGCATCAAGTAAAAGTTGTACACCTTTGTTTTTGAAAGCTGATCCACAGAAGGTAGGGAAGAAATCAAGTGCAATGGTACCTTTTCGTATGCATTTTTTTAGATCGTCTATAGAAGGCTCATCACCTTCCATATACGCCATAAGCAGATCGTCATCTTGCTCAATTGCTGTCTCGACCAGTTGTTCTCTATACTCCTCCACTATGTCTTTCATATTCTCTGGGATATCAGTCACTTCAAAGTTCTCTGGAAGACCAGAATCATCCCATACGTGTGCTTTTCTTTCTAATAAGTCTACAACTCCAGAAAAGCTTTCTTCAACTCCAATTGGGAGGCACATTACAAGTGGTTTTGCTCCTAAAACCTTTTTAACTTGGTCCACAACTCTTAAGAAATCAGCTCCCACTCTATCAAGCTTATTTACAAAGATGATTCTGGAAACTTCAGAATCGTTAGCATAGCGCCAATTTGTTTCCGATTGCGGTTCGACTCCACCAGACCCACAAAAGACTCCTACACCGCCATCGAGCACCTTCAAAGATCTATATACTTCGACTGTAAAATCAACGTGCCCTGGAGTATCAATTATATTGAAGCGATGATCTTTCCAAAAGCAAGTAGTCGCGGCAGATTGTATAGTGATACCTCTTTCTTGCTCTTGCTCCATGAAATCTGTAGTTGCAGCGCCGTCATGCACTTCTCCTGTTTTATGAATTTTTCCGGTAAGTTTCAATATTCTCTCGGTTGTAGTTGTCTTACCCGCATCAACGTGCGCAAAGATACCGATATTTCTATACAAGGATAAATCAGTCATTGTAAATTCTCTCACCAAAGTCTGGTTATTTTAAAAGGGGGCGAGTATACATTAAAGAGGAAGTTTTTAAAGAGCTATAGTCACTTCTTTTCCATTGGAATCTCATTAAGCTCAGTATATTTAAACTTAATTTAAAAAATGTGTTGAAATCAAGTTGACTATATCGGTTGGCTGTATAAGA
>CACLAG010000031.1:0-18628 GCA_902604945.1 uncultured SAR92 cluster bacterium
ATCTGACCGAATAGGACTTATGTTTACAAATTTAATACCTTCATTAATGGATTTATTAAGATTTGATTTTTGATAGTGATTGCCTGTTCCCCCTTGTGATATTTGACCGTTCTTTAAAGGGATTCCCCCAAAGCATACGAACAGTTTTGTGTCTCTTCTTATTGACGACCAGCTGGTGCAAGTATCTAGAAAATCTCTGAAACTTCCTAAGATATGAGGAACTATTGCTTCAGCTGCCGCAAAGCTATAAGTATGTTTTGAACTTGTATAACCTCCAATGCAATTCAAGAATCTATGAAGTTGACTCTGCGCATGATGGAAACGTCCTGCGCTTGCCCATCCGTAAGAGCCGCCATAAATGGCTTGATTTCCATAGCAATTCTTAATTCTAGATAGTTCATTACTGACAAGCTCTGATGCTTCATCCCAATCGATTTTTATAAAAGGATCTTTGCCTCTTCGAGCCCTATTTGATTTAAAGCCTTTTTCTAACCAACTTTTTCGAACCATTGGTGATGAAATTCGACAACTATCCTCCTGCGTATCAAGCATTCCCTTTCCAATAGGTGATGGATCACTATCCTCTTCAAAATCGAAAAGATTAGTTATTTTCCCCCCTAATGTCTCGACACGATAAGCACCCCAATGGGAGCTAGTTAACTGAAGTTTTTTCATTTTTTCTTCGAGTTACCTTCAAAATTGAATGATTTTTTATAGAGAGTTTCATAATAATCAGATGAATTTTAGGTACTCTTGTTCTGATATCTGGTTACAACTTCTACAAAAATCCCACCCAAGATCAAAACTAGTCCATAACCTAATGACAAGATAAATTCTCCTGAAGTTAACAGCCTATGTGAGGAACCCATAGCTTCATGATAGGGGATCGCATAAAAGAGAATTAGACTCGATGATGTGACAAAGCCTATGACCACCATGATTTTTGGCCAGACCAAGGTGCGCGCGACTTCTTTCAGGATGAATTCGGGCGCATTTTCATGAAGTTTATTACGATATTTTGATAATTTATCAGAACCTGACCCTTTTCTGGATAATGAGAGAAGTGTTATTAAGCTTACTATTATTCCAATAAGTATTGGATCTAAATAAACAGGTAGGTCTATGTTTGTGAGGTAGTCAATTAAACTAGCGGTTATATTACTGAAAAATCCTGAAACCATTCCCCAAAAAGCTGCTGACTCAGTGATGTTTTTACTCCAAATACTCATAAATGCGACAGCACCCCATGAAGATGCGAATACTGGACCTGCAAAGTAAGTAATCCAGAAAATATTACTCGGCAATATAAGACATAAAGCCACAACAAGAAGACTGACGCATATCATTGTTATTCTTGTTTGCTTCAGTTTAACTTCAGCACTTGAATCTTTGGGCATTATGTCATTAGTTGCGCTAAAGCCTATTAGTGACAAAAAAGTCGAAGCTGATGATAATCCCGCGGCTAGAATTCCACACACAAGGAGAACTCCAAGTAAAGTTGGCATCACATTTACTGCTATCCAAATAATCACGCTTTCAGGAGGGGTTATGTCCGGATTTATTAGATTTGCAGCGGCAGCGCTGTAGTTATTTATAAGGTATAGAAGAAACATTGCAATGCAAGCTCCGCATGCAGATCTAATCACAATATGTTCATCCTTTGCCATTAAATATCGGCTTGTTTGCCAGGGACTAACAGCGACAACAAGTCCCCAGGCCAGTCCTAATATTAGCGCCCATATTAGCCCCTCAATTGGGGTTTTCCATGTCATTTCTGGCCCGACGACACCATGCCATGAAATGATATTCGGCTTGTCCTCATAAACTGCTAGTTGTTGAATTGTCTCAAACCATCCACCCGAAGAATTTATAATAAAACTTATTCCCACAAGTGCCACTAAACTGAATATGAGAAACATTATTGTATCGGTAAGAATAACCCCTTTTGATCCGGAATATAGAGTAAAGAGGGTATATCCAAGCCAGACAAACACGATCGAAATCGAGTAATTAAGTTGTCCTACTTCAGATACAATCAATGCCACACCCCAGGTAACTGCCAATAAATAACAGGTCAGTCCTACCAAAATTGTTATACCAGCAAATCGCTGGATTCGAGGGCTGTTGAATCTTGCGCCAAAGAATTCAGGTACAGTCAGCGCTCTGCTTCGACGTAAGTATTTACCGAAAAACAGACCACCAACAATATATCCGAGACAATTTCCCGCAGTCATAATTACGATAAGTGGAGCATGTCCTGAATATGACATGCCTAGCTCGCCAATAAACGCGTTAGTACTCATAAAACTAGCGACTAATGTCCCGATTATGAGAAGGGTTGGTGAGTTTCTTCCAGCTACATAGTAGTCATCGAGGCTCTTAATCTTTCGTCCAACATACCAACCTACGAATAAGTAGACTAGCATGCTCATAGTCAAGAAAAGTAAGAAAATATTCATATTGTTAACAATATTTAAACATAACCATAGTTTAGTTTCGACTCAGGCGTATTTAAAGATTTTTGTTCTGTACTTGAGTCACAAGACCATTTAAAAGTCCGGCTTTATGCTCAAAAAGCTTGATTCTTCGATAGCGAATATATTCTTATATTGAAGATATTTCGCGTAAAACTTTCTGAAGCGCTTCTGTTTTTTCAGTGTGCTTGATAAATCTGTCAGAGAGTTCGGGAGTATAACTGTTGATTAGTGCTGACGTCTTTCCAGTATTATTTGCGTCGCCTTTTTCAAGCATTAATAAACTATTTCTTAGTTCTTTCTCATCTTGTCTTCCAATGTTACCTTCCCTCTCAACTTGATCCAAATATGCCAGTGCAAGAGTTGGTGTAATCGGCCAAGTCATTTCTACCTGTTGTTGAGGATTAAAAATATTAGTCGGCCCATCCTTAGGAAATGCAGTTATTGCGGCAGCTATTTCGTGTTTTGACAGGTGATCACTAGGAATTAATTCCAGGATATCAAGCCCTCTTACCATTTCAGTACCAAATATGAATCCCTTGTAATAATAAGTGGACCAAAATCCTCCTGATAAGAGAGTTTCTTCTAACATTGGCCCTCGATCAAAGTATGCTATTTCAAAAGGATTTTCAGAATCCGTAAAGTCCATAATGGATATTCCGCCTTGATACCAAGCTTGAACAAATATATCCCTACCCGGAATTGGAATTATTGATCCATTATGTGCCACGCAGTTTTCTGTTTCTAATTGTGGGGCTGGCATCTTGTAATAACTTTTTGCCTGTAATTTCCCGTTAACAATATCGTAGATAGCATCTGCACCCCAGGTTATAGGATCCCAAGCCCTACATCGAGCTCTTCCGCCTCCACCCCATTCATCAGTGAACAAAACTTTCGTTCCGGCATTATTAAATGTTGCTGAGTGCCAATACGCAAAACCATTGTCTTGCACATCGTGAATACGCTTGGGTTTCCTTGGATCAGTTATATCAAATAAGATTCCATTTCCTGAGCATGCACCCGCTGCAATACCCAGACTTGGAAAGATCGTAATGTCATGGCATTGATCTGTCCTCGAAGTTCTTTGAGTATCATCACCATGATCTCCTCCACGCCATAGACCGGCAAGCGAACCTGTTTCAGGATCTGCAAATACAGTAGGGCTATCAATAATTTTTGCTTTCGATGGATCATCGATTGGGATTTCTATAACATCTATTCTGAACAAGGAGGTTTGTGTGTCTCCGGGTGTTGAGTCGACACAGCCATCTAGTTCTTCTTGATCTCGAATCCTCGATGTACCTGAGTTATAAACTAAAATTTTTCCATCATCTGTCGGGCCTGACACAACAGAATGTGTGTGTGATCCTCTACATGTTTGCACTGCACCCACTTGGATTGGGTATTCTAAGTTGGATATATCAAAAATTCGTATTCCTCTGAATCGATCTTCGCTTACATCATCGCTCACGCCCTCTCTACCGCAGTCTAACCTTCCTCGTGACTGTTCAACTGACATTATGAGCAGGTGCTCAATAATTGAAACATCTCCTTGTCCTCCCGGACAAACGACAGAAGAAATTAGTCTCGGATTTTTCGCGTTTTCAATATCGTAAATATTAAAACCATGATAGTTGCCAACTACCAATGTGTTTCCATTAAACGCCATATCCGTATTATCAAAGCTAAGCATTGGATATCGACCAGATCTTGACGACTTTGCTACAGACTTGAGTTGTTTTTTTTCTTTTTCTGATACTTCATCAGCCGATTTTTCTGCTTTCAATCCACCTACGTTGTCTGGGTCATAAAAGCCATCTGGTTTTGGGAGAGAGACAATTAAGTTCATATTTTTTGAAGCATACTCGGCATCAAAAAGTCCTCCAGCTAGTCCTGCTCTGGGATCATCAGAGAGTCCAACGAGCATTTGATTCATTCGCTCGATCTCAACTGTTTGATCATTACTCACATCTGATGCGAACTCATTGAGAGAAGAGTCATAGGCTGATCCTGGCTGGTCACGGAGATCTTTAACCATTTCTATTGCACCATCATGATGAGCTATCATAAGTTTTAAGAACATTTGATCGAACTTCGTTGCTTTAGAATTTTTTAGTTCACTCAATTGCTTTTCGGATGCCATTCCATGCATTTTGTCGCGACCCGAATGACCCGAATGACCCGAATGACCCGAATGACCCGAATGATTCGATTTCTGATGCTTATGTGTTTCTTCTGAGGTTAAAGAGGCACCGCGCTCAGATAACCACTGTTTCATAAATGCTATCTCATCAGCTTGAGATTTTTCGATACGTCCAGCTATCTCCAAAACTTCCTTATTATTGGTTCTATCTGGTGCCATCTTAGACATAGTTAATGCTTGATCATGGTGTGGAATCATCAAGGTCATAAATTGTATGTCTGCTGCAGTGTGCGAGGAATCGGCAATCTCTGATGCATCTTTTGAGCTAATAAGGACCCCAAGCTCTCCCGGCAATCCAGGCTGAATGATTGGCGCATCAGCAGCGTACAAGGGCATCCCTAAAAGTATAATTATTAATCCTCCTAGAAAACCTGCATTCAAATTTTTGTCATTGTTCCGCATCACAACCTCGTCTTTAAAAATATCTTCAATAGTGTCTGTTAATTCTAAGCCGTTAAATATAATTAAAACATGATTAAGTTACGTTTTTGAAAAGTGTTGGATTAAATTTGATCAGAAATTTAAAGTTTTGGGGGATCAATTTTGTCTTGAAAAATTGATCCTAGTTTCCAGTCAGACTTTTTCATGAAATTCTCGTATCATTACTTTAGGAAAAAATTATGACAAATTTGAGCTTATTTAGAGAAAGCACACGTTCCTGGCTGGCTGATAATTGCCCGAAGTCTATGCGCGAACCAATGCTTGAGAAGGATATATGTAGAGGTGGCAGAAATCATATCTTTCAGAGCAACGATCAAAAAATTTGGTTAGAGAGAATGGCGAGCAAAGGTTGGACAGCGCCGACTTGGCCAACTGAGTTCGGTGGAGCGGGCCTTTGTAAAGAACAAGCTAAGGTTCTAAGAGAGGAATTAATCGCTATAGAGGCCCGACCTCCGGTAAGTGGAATGGGCATAAGCATGATCGGGCCCGCTATATTAGAGTTTGGTTCTGAAACTTTAAAAAAACAACACTTGCCGGCCATGGCGAGAGGCGAAATTCGCTGGTGTCAAGGCTACAGCGAGCCAAATTCTGGATCTGATCTTGCCGGTCTGCAAACAAAAGCTGAGAATTTTGGCGATCATCTAATCGTAAATGGTCAAAAGGTATGGACTTCATATGGCGATGATGCGGACTGGATGTTCTGCTTAGTCAGAACTAATACTGATGTTGGTAAGCACTCTGGGATTAGTTTGGTTCTTTTTGATATGGAGACAAAAGGAGTCACGACGCGGCCAATTCAGTTGATCTCCGGTACTTCGCAATTTTGCGAGACATATCTCGATGATGTCCGGGTAGAGATTGATCAAATAGTCGGAGAAATTGATGCAGGTTGGACAGTTGCAAAGTATTTGCTGACTCACGAAAGAGAGGCGTTAGGTAAAATGGGCTCCTCACCAGTAGAGAGAAGCATAAAAGAACAAGCGATTACTTGTCTTAACCTTATTAACGGAAGGCTAAATGATGAAGTAATAAGAAAAGAATTGATAGATTGGGAAATCGACTATTTTTGTCATCAACTCACGTCAGAGCGAGTAAATGCAGAAATAGCTTCTAGTGGGGTTGGTAATACGTCTGCAATGCTCAAGTACTACGGAACTGAGCTCAATAAAAGAAAATATGAGTTACTGATTTCTATTCATGGCAGTGAGTCTATGCATTGGGAGGATAATCCCATTTCGAGGCAATGGTTAAGGTCCAAGGGTAATTCGATTGAGGGTGGGACATCAGAAATCCAATTAAATATCATCGCTAAAAGAATTTTGGGATTGGGCTGATGAATTTAGTTCTTAATGAAGAAGAAACTATGATAAAGGATGCGGCCAATGACTTTCTGGTTGAAAATGCAGGCCCTGATCATTTACGAAATCTTAGAGATGATCCTGACTCAAAGGGATTTTCCGTAAGTTTATGGGGACAAATGATAGACCTCGGCTGGCCTTCATTACTGGTTCCAGAGGAATTTGGTGGTTTAGATTTTAGTCATGTTGGGATGGGCCAGATAATGCAACAAGTTGGCTGTCATCTGGCTACTTCCCCTCTCTTAATAACAGGTATCTTGGGAGTTACTTTACTAAAAAATTCTTCTTCAAATCACTGGAAAGCAAAAATTCTACCTCTGATTGCTGAAGGGAAAACTAAAATGGCAATTGCGATAGATGAGACTTCACGGCATGATCCTGAAGTGATTCAGACAAAGCTAACACCGAAAGCATGCGAGTATGTTTTAAATGGCACAAAACTTAATGTTGTTGATGGGCAATTAGCTGATTCTTTCATTGTTATTGCTAAAATTCCTAGTGAGAAACCAAAAGAACCAGATGATATTTGCTTTGTTATCGTCGATTCTAATCAAAAAGGGATTTCCGTTAAGAATAATTTATTGATCGATAGCCGAAAAACGTCTTCATTAAATTTTTCTGATGTAAGGGTCACAGATAAACAAATTCTGAAGTTTAATCAATCTTCTGAGTCTATACTTCAGATGTTGCTGAGTACGGCGAATATCTATTTATCTGCAGAGCTGCTGGGAATCGCTGAAAAAGCATTTGAATTGACCATGCAATACCTAAAAACGAGAAGTCAATTTGGTGTAAAAATTGGCAGTTTTCAAGCCTTGCAGCATCGTGCAGCAAACCTTTGGGCCGAGATTGAGCTTGGCAAATCTATCGTGCTTAAAGCACTGAGATCTTTAGACGAAATCGATAAAGATATTAACAAGATTGCGAGTATGGCAAAGGCCAAGACATCAAAAATAGCTGAAAATGCCACCAATGAAGGGATCCAGATGCATGGCGGTATAGGGATGACTGATGAATTTTATATTGGTTTTTATTTAAAAAGAGCAAAAGTCTCACAGATGCTTTTCGGTGATTGGAAATATCATCTTGATAGGGCAGCATATCTGTCAGGTTATTGATTTAGCAAGGATATTTTTATGGAAAGAGCAGTAATAGTCTCCACCGCTAGGACTCCGATCGGCAAAGCGTATCGAGGGGCTTTTAACAATACGGACGCAGCATCACTTGGAGGTCACGCAATCAAACATGCTATTCAAAGATCTGGAGTTCCAATTGATGCAATAAATGACACTTTTATGGGTTGTAGCAGACCTCAAGGTTCTCAAGGAAAAAATATTGCACGGCAGTGTGCGATGGCTGCTGGATTGCCAGTAACAACTCCAGCTATGACAGTTGATAGGCAATGCTCATCTGGCATGATGGCAATTGGAATGGCGGCAAAATCTATAATGACAGGCGAAATTGAGATCGCTGTCGCTGGAGGTTTAGAGTCAGTCAGTCTTGTGCAAAACGAGCACTCGAATTTATACAGGGCCGAAGATCCGAATGTAATCGCACTCCATGAGCATATGTATATGCCCATGATTGACACGGCAGAAGTTGTGGCAAAAAAATTTGAGATCACTCGTGAAGAGCAAGATGAATATGCGATGCAAAGCCAACAAAGAACGGCAAAAGCGCAGGACCTAGGATACTTCGATGACGAGATTGTGCCAATGCCATCCCAAGTTGTTATCAAGAATAAAGAGACGAATGATGAGCACTTGGAGTCATTCTTGCTTGAAACAGATGAAGGAAATCGACCGACCACGACGATAAATGGATTGTCTAACCTGAAGCCTGTGCGAGAAAATGGCGTGATAACAGCCGGAAATGCAAGTCAGTTATCTGACGGTGCGTCCGCATCAGTAGTCATGTCTGAAGGCAAGGCTAGGAATTTGGGACTTGATATTATGGGTATATACCTTGGTACTGCTGTATCAGGTTGTGAACCAAGTGAAATGGGAATAGGCCCTATATTTGCGGTACCAAAGCTTCTTGAAAAATTTTCTTTAAGTGTTGGTGATATTGATTTATGGGAACTTAATGAGGCCTTCGCAGTTCAAGTATTGTATTGCAGAGACCAATTAAAAATCCCAAATGAATTGCTCAATGTTAATGGAGGAGCAATTTCGATAGGGCATCCCTATGGTATGTCAGGAGCAAGAATGGTCGGCCATGCCTTAATTGAAGGTAATAGGCGCAAAGCAAAATTGGTTGTTTGCACAATGTGCTGCGGCGGTGGCCAGGGCGCTGCCTCTTTGTTTAAAATCCCAAAGTAATTTTTAGCTAGAGTAGTGCATAGGGGTTACTATGAGCATGATTCTCCGAGAGAATATAGATGATGGGATAGTGATTGTTACTCTTAATCGACCTGAAAGTCTAAATGCCCTGAGTCCTGATCTTTTCGTTGAACTAAATACTTCAATACAAGAGATTTCAAATCCGACTGATTCAGTAGCGTGCGTAATTCTGAGGGGGTGCTGGAAGATGCTTCTCTGCTGGCAATGATCTTAAAGCTGTCGGCCAAGGAATTAAGGCAAAAGAAAAATTTTTTCAAGCTAAAACTATCGATTTACTTGAGAAGCTTCCTCAGCCAACTATTGCCTCTGTTCATGGACATTGTCTAACTGGTGCCTTGGAGTTGGCCTTGGCGTGCGATTTGATGGTCACCGCAGAGTCTGCCAACTTGTCTGACACGCATGGTAAGTGGGGAATGGTCCCAGGCTGGGGAATGAGTGTCCGTCTTCCAAAGCGAGTAGGCTTACTCAAAGCAAAAGAGATGATGTTCACTGGACTTTCTGTTGATGGTGTTCAAGCTGTTGATATAGGTCTGGCAAATAAATGTGTATCTGATGATAATCTATTATCAGAAACTGTTGACCTAGCTCGAAAGATTGTTAAAAACTCTTGGCACACGCTGTTCGCGGACAAGCAGTTGTTCATTAATAACTCAAACCAATTTCACCAAGATAGCTTAACCTCCGAACGTAACCAGAGTGCTAAGGTAGCTTCTGATATGCATCAACGTGTGAACACTGGATTTAAGAGCTAATTATTAGTGGATTAAGATTAATTTTTTGCTTGTTTAAGAAGGTTTTTTGCTATTATCGTCTTTTGAATTTCACTTGTTCCTTCGTAAATTCTGAATAGTCTGACGTCTCGGTAGAAGCGAGAGACAGCATATTCATCCATGTATCCGGCCCCACCATGAATTTGTACGGCTCGATCTGCAACTTTACCAACCATTTCGCTCGCAAAAAGTTTACAGCAAGACGCATGAAGGTTTACTTTTTGGCCTAAATCTCTTCTTCGCGCAGCGTCAAAAACCATTGTCTCAGCGGCATAGCTCTCAGCCTGGCTCTCAGCAAGCATTGCTTGAATCATCTGAAACTCGGCGATTGCCTGCCCGAATTGTTTTCGTTCAATTGCATATTGGGTTGATATTTCGATAAGTCTTTTGGCGCACCCGACGGCAAATGCAGATATATGGATTCGGCCTCGATCCAGCGTTTTCATTGCTGTCTTAAATCCATTATTTATATTTTCTGGCCCACCAATGATATTAGTTTCAGGAACTCTGCATTCATCGAAAATCACATCACAAACATGGGCCCCTTGTTGCCCCATCTTTTTATATTTAGAGCTTAATGATATTCCTGGTGTGTCAGCATTCACCAAAAATGCACTCACGCCACCAGCTCCATCTATAGATTGGTTAGTTCGAGCAAATACCGTAAATACGTTGGCGATATTAGCATTCGTAATCCAGCGTTTAGTGCCACTTAAAATATATTGATTACCGTCTTTTACGGCCTTTGTTTGTACTTTTGCTGAATCTGAACCGACATTAGGCTCTGTCAAAGCGAAGGAGCCAATGATCTCTCCAGTTGCGAGTCTGGGGAGATAAAGTTCTTTTTGCTCCTCAGTTCCGTCCATTATTAGGCCCTGACTCCCTATTCCATTGTTAGTACCTATAATTGACCTAAAGGCAGCCGAGGTGTAACCCAATTCAATAGCGACTTGACATTCTTCCTCCGTATTAAGACCAAGACCACCATATTGCTCGGGTATAGTCAGTCCAAAAAGTCCCAAATCTCTCATTTCATCGATAATTGATTCGGGTATTTGATCTGTTTCAGCAACTTGTGCCTCTAATGGGACTAATCGGTTTTTGACAAAACGTCTTACCGTTTCAAGTAAATGATCTAAAATATCTTGATCTAAGGCCATTATTTAATTTTCTCTTTTTACTTGTTTACGATTTCTCTTAAAGAAAGATTATTTTCCACCATTCTTTGTAAAAGAGGCGACGGTTTCCACCAACGATCGCCATGTGCTTCTGAAAAACCTTTTATTCCGTCTAGCATTTTTTTGAGACCAACTGTGTTTTCTGCCCAGTACATCGGACCTCCACGCCATGCAGGGAATCCATAACCATTAATATAAACAGTATCAATATCTGAGGATCTGAAGGCCATTCCTTCATCTAGAATATCAAAGCCCATATTGCACATTGCATAAAAACATCTATTAATAATTTCATCTTCATCTATTGTGCGTTGTTTAATAGCAAATTTTTCTGCCATCTCATTGATAATCGCTTGGGTTATCTTCGAAGGTATCGGTGTTCTGTTACCTGCTTGATAATCATAAAAACCAGCGCCTGTTTTCTGACCACATCTTCCTTGCTCGACGAGTCGATCAGCCACCGCGGTTGACATAACATCATATTCACTTTCGTCCATTTGTTGTCGAAGTCGTGTTCCAATATCAAGTCCTGCCATATCAGCCATTGCAATGACACCCATTGGCATTCCAAACTGATAAAGCACTTGATCAACTTGTTCAGGTCGAGCTCCTTCGAGAACAAGCAAGTGAGCCTCTCTTCCGTAACCTGTCAGCATTCGGTTACCAATGAAACCATGACACACGCCAGCAACAGCACCCACTTTTTTAATAGTTTTTGCGAGTTTCAGCACAGTGGCAAGAATTGCAGGCGATGTTTTTTTTGCCTTCACTATCTCAAGCAACCTCATGATATTTGCAGGTGAGAAAAAATGCATACCGAGCACTCTCTCTGGATGATCTACAACTGAAGCTATTTCATCTATATTCAGATAGGAAGTATTACTGGCTAAAATTGTGTCTGCAGATACCGTCTCATTTAGTTTTGAGAAGACTTCTTTTTTGACATCCATATTTTCAAATACAGCCTCAATGACCAGATCTACATCGTGTAAATCTGAATAGTTAGTTGTTCCTTGAATAAGGCTCATTCTTTCTTCTACGTCATTAGAGGTAATGCGACCTCTCCATGCTGATGCTTCATAATTTTTTTGAACCGTACCGAGACCTTTTTCAAGAGCTGCGCCATCCATTTCTAGTATCTTTACTGGAATTCCGGCATTTGCAAAATTCATAGAAATACCGCCACCCATCGTTCCAGCTCCAATAACACCAACTTTTTTTATTGCTTTAAGTGGCACATCTTTGTCGAGACCGGGAACTTTGGAGGCCAGTCTTTCGGCAAAAAACACATGTTGCAATGCTTTCGATTGAGGGTTATCTCTGCACTCAATCGTCATTTCTCTCTCGAATTTCACTCCCTCATCAAAAGGTAAATTTACAGATGCTTGAATTGCTTTTATACAACATTCAGGTGCTGCCATACCTCTCATTTTTTTAAAGATTGTCTTCCTAAATTCATTAAAGAAAGCATCATCGTATTTCTCTGAGCTAATACTTAATTCGTGGGATTTTCTTAGTGGAGCTTTTTGTTCAATTAGTTCTTGTGCGAAAGCTACTGCGTCATCTATCAAATCATTAGTTGAAATTTTATCAATAGCGCCCGCATCTAATGCTTCTTGCGCCCCCACAGGGTTGCCAATAGTTGCGAGTTTGAGTGCAAATTCCACATTACTGACTCTCGGTAAACGCTGAGTTCCTTGCGCGCCAGGTATGATTCCAAGTTTTACCTCAGGTAAACCGATTTTTGTATTAGGATCTGCGATTCTGTAATTGCATCCGAGAGCAACTTCTAAGCCTCCTCCAAAAGTAGTGCCAAATATTGCAGCAACAATAATTTTTGGACTCTCGCTAATACAATCGATCACCTCTCCCAACCATGGATGTTTTATTGCCGAAGCAAACTCTGAAATGTCTGCACCAGCCATAAATGTTCTTCCTCTACAAGAGAGCACCAAACCTTTTATTGAGTCATCTTTTGAAGCATTTTCTACTGCCGACATCAGGCCTTCCCTAACAGCGTGAGAAATGGCATTTACAGGTGGATTATCAATCCAAATGATTCCTATCGATCCTCGTTTTTCAATCATTCCTTGCATTATTGTCACCTTAAATTGATTTTTATAAATTGTTATGAGGCGTATGCGATCCCGCCATCAACAGCGATAGTAATTCCAACAATATAATCACCTGCGCTTGAACACATATATACAGCGGTCCCTGCGATATCACTGGGCTTACCTATCCTTTTGGCTGGGATTCTCTCGGCTGTTTCATCTGGATTATCTCTTGCCCAGAGATTCATGTCGCTTGCAAATGCGCCTGGCGCTATCGCATTAATATTGATATTTTCACTTACTAGTCTTTTTGCCATTCTTCTTGTTAAGTGTATCAAGCCGGCTTTGCTTGCTGCATATGAGTATGCTTCATGCCTTGCATTATGAATTCCATCTATTGATGCGATGTTTATAACCTTAGCGGGTTGTGATGGACTCCCAGACTTCCGAAGCAATGGCGTAAGTTTTTGTGTCAGGAAAAATAACGCCTTTAAATTTAGATCCATTACTTTGTCCCAACCACTCTCAGGGAAATCATCATATTCAGCTGTCCACGCTGCACCAGCATTGTTGATAAGGATATCCAATTTATCTTCTCGATTTTTCACCTCATCCACAAAAGCATCTAAATCCTCATTTTTGGCCAAATTATGTGGAAGCGCGATGCATTCGCCGAACTGAGATAATTCTTCAGCTGTTGCGAGACATGGTGCAGCCTTTCTTGCAGTTATATATACGCGCACACCACGTTTAACAAACTCAGTCGCAATCATTTTGCCGATGCCTCGCGAGCCACCGGTGACTATTGCAACCCGGCCTTTTAAATCGAAAATATCCTTCATTGTTTTTCCCTCGAATATGCAGAAATTTTGAAGACAGCATATTGCCAAGTTGGCGCGTAATAGTCATTAAAATGGGTGAGCTTTTAATAAAAATTCCCCCCAAATTACTTTACTTGCAATCTTCGCTTGAACCATCATACCAAAAAGGTAAAAACACCGTATAATTTGCATCAACAATAAATGGAAAATATTTTATGAAGAATTTAAATTATTCAGAAAATCCTGATACTGGTAAATCACACTATAAACCAATTCTTGAGGCAGCAAGGATTACTAGCTTAAATCCTGAGCTTTTCAATTTAACAATGTCTGCAAAAGCTCAGCCTTTGCTTGAAGCTGTAAAAGCGCACATTGCTGAAAACGTAGACCCTATGTCTGAGGAGTACTATAAACTCAATGAGGGCAAGTCAAACCCATGGGAATATCATCCGCGGCAGATTGAATTATTGGAGATTGCCAAAGATAAGGCTCGTGCTGCCGGTTTGTGGAATTTCTTTTTACCTGATGCAGAGACAGGTGAGGGATTAAGTAATTTAGATTATGCGTATTTGGCAGTTGAGCTTGGTAAGAGTAGATTGTCATCCCAGACATTAAATTGTAGTGCGCCTGACACAGGGAACATGGAAGTTCTCGAACGGGTCGGAACCCCAGAACAAAAAGAAAAGTGGCTGAAGCCTTTATTAGCAGGCGAAATTAGATCTGCTTATGCGATGACAGAACCAGCGATGGCCTCTTCTGATGCTACCAACATAAGCACGGTTGCAAAGCTTGAGGGGGATGAGTGGGTTATCAATGGAGAGAAATATTATATTTCGGGAGCGGGAGATCCTCGTTGTAAAGTTTTGATTACCATGGTTAAAACAAGCCCCGATGCTGAGACATTCAGACAACAATCACAGATTTTGATCCCTATTGATGCAAAAGGCGTTGAAATTATGGGACCAATGCATGTGTTTGGTGATGAATCTGCTCCTCATGGTCATATGCACATTAAATTCAATAACGTAAGAGTGCCCAAAGATAATATTCTACTTGGAGAAGGACGAGGATTTGAAATCTCTCAGCTAAGACTTGGACCTGGACGAATTCATCATTGTATGCGGGCCATTGGTCAAGCGGAGGTCGCTCTCGAGTTAATGGTAAAACGCGCAAGCACAAGGATTGCCTTTGGTAAGCCAATTATCAAGTTGGGAAAAAACTTAGAGGTAGTTTCAAGAGCGAGGATTGAAATCGATGCTTGCAGACTTATGGTATTACAGGCTGCAAAAGCTATGGATGTTTTGGGTAATAAGGAAGCTCGAATCTACGTAAGTGCTGTCAAGGCAATGGTTCCTGAAAAAGTGTGCAAGATTATTGATGATGCAATTCAAATGCATGGTGCTACTGGGACATCCCAATGGACGCCGTTAGCAAGCATGTATGCGAATCAGAGGACACTCAGGTTTGCAGATGGTCCAGATGAGGTTCACCATATGGTTGTTGGAAGAAATGAAGTGCGAAAGTACGACTTGTGGTGAGACAGATTTAACCATCTTTAAAATACTATTTTTTAGTCGGTAGTACTTGAACGTTACTTGCTCTGATTTTTTAAAATGAGTAAAAACAACTTGTCTAAAATACGAGTTCTGATCGATACAGACGCTAATAATGAAATCGATGATCAGCATGCGATCGCATACGTACTGTTAAGCGGCGATAGATTTATTTTAGAGGGTATTACCGTCAACAGGACCAATAATGGAGGCGATATTCACGAGCAGGCCAAAGAGGCAGAGCGCGTTATCAAGCTATGTGATATGGAGGATGAGATTTCTGTCACACTTGGGGCTTCAGATTCCTTTTCTGAAATTCAATCAAAAGTAATGAATCCCGTTTTTGATGGCAGTGATGCCATCGATTTAATGATAGAAAGAGCTCATCGAAATGCGTCTCAGATTTTGACTATTCTTGCGATTGGCAAATTAACAAATGTTGCTTTAGCCATTAAAAAAGATCCTGCAATAATACCAAGAATAAGAGTTGTTTGGTTAGGATCCAATTATCCATTGCCAGGTGAGTATAATTTGGAAAGCGATTCGGAAAGTATGAACTTTGTAATTGCTAGCGGGGTTCTATTTGAGATAGCGGTTGTTAGGTACAAAGAAAAAAGTGGAACGACAGCAGTAACAGTGACACCTCAAGATCTTAAAAAAAATATTGTCGGTAATGGGCCTAAATTAGATAAAGCCGTTATTGGTCGTAATGGTGGTGAGTTTTTCAATTTTGGAGATTACTCATTCAATTTACTTGATAATGTGTATCTTTTTGGAGATCCACCATCAAGGCCTTTATATGATATGGCAGCAGCAGCGATTATTAAAAATCCGGAATGGGCAGATAAAAAAGAAATACCCAGCATGCTATATAAAGATGCTGTTTGGCGTGCTGAGTCAGATTTAGTAACAAACTTATATATTTACGAAGATTTTGATAAAGAAAAGATACTTGAAGATTTTTTCTCAAGTGTGAAGAATTACATAAAGGTTGCCGTATCGTAAGAGAGAACAGTATCGGGATTATGGCAACATAATTTCAATCAGCGTCGGACCTCTTGAGGAGAGGGCTTCTGATAGATAAGAGGAAAATTCATCAGTAGTTGATGCCGCCTTTGCTCTCACACCCATGCCTTCAGCTAAAGCTACCCAATCTAAAATAGGGTTACTCAGATCGAGTAGTGACAATGCTTTCTCTCCAGGATTTTTGACTCCAACTCTCTCAAGTTCAATATTTAGAATGCCGTAACTATTATTTTTCATAATAATCACGACAACATCCAAATTTTCTCGTGCCATTGTCCATAAAGCCTGCAGCGTATACATTCCACTTCCATCTGCTTGAAGAGAGACAACTTTACGATCGGGATGCGCAACCGCAGCACCAACTGCGACGGGCAAACCCTGTCCTATTGAGCCTCCCGTAATAATCAACCAGTCATGAAACGAGGAGGACGCTGTGTATCTAAAAAAAGAACCACCACTTGTTCCAGATTCATCGCTAACAATTGCATTTTCTGGTAATAAATTAGCGGTTATCATTGCCGCAGATTCTCGATCTAATTTACCTTTTTCGTATTCAAAAATTTTCTTTGCCTGAATATTAGTTGGTTTACCAGGCGCTTCCATCGCATCTGCTAATCTCTCTAAAGTGTCTTCCGCATTCACGTAAGGGCTTGCTAACTCAAGGAGTTGGGCATTCGGTGGTGATAACCATCCAGGCTTGTCAGGATACGCAAAAAATGCAACGGGTGGCGGTGCACCTACAAACGTTATCTGTGTTAATTCCTTCAAAAATTCAACCGCTGATTCCGCGAAATATGGGAGTCGTTCGATGGGTACTGATCCTTCGCCGCGCTGTATCCTTGCTGGAAGTGTCTCACATATTATCCTTGCGTTTAAAAGACTCGATATTCTACCCGCATGATGCAGAGCTTGTTTTCGTAAAGCCCGACCACCGAGAAAGAGAGCTGGCTTTTCTGCTGAAAGCATTTGTTCAGCAGCCTCTTGAATTTCTTTATCTGAGAGTGTTAAAGGTGTTTCCACTGTTAGTTGAGCAGCAACAGACGCATTTTTACCCCATGCATGATCCCCTGGAGCAATTACGGTACATATCTTTCCCGGATATGACTGTGATTCAGCAATGGCTTCCGCGCCAGCGCTTGCAAGATCTGAAGGTGATATGGATGTTCTTACCCAATCCGACATTGGGGAGGCTACACCGACAATGTCTGAAGTAAGAGGAGCGTTGTACTTTAAATGCTCCACAGCATGGTCTCCCACAACATTGATAAGAGGAGTTCGTGCTCGCTTTGCATTGTGTAAATTTGCAAGACCATTCGCTAAGCCTGGTCCCAAATGAAGCAATGTTACGGCAGGTTTGTCTTTCATTCGACCATAACCATCTGCAGCTCCTGTGACGACACCCTCAAATAGACCAAGAATTGCTCGCATATTTTTTTGCTTATCAATTGCTGCAACAAGCTGCATTTCTGATGTGCCAGGATTGGCAAAACAAACCTCTACGCCTCCATCACACAAGGTCTGCATTAAAGCTTCTGCTCCGTTCATATGTTCCTCTTATTGAATTTGTATGGCGCGCCTAATCATTTATTGACAGGCCCAGCTTTCTTCTACAACAATGCCTAATAAATTTTGTTTTGTATAGTGATAAAAATAAATAACGCAGAGAGGGAGTCGATGACGAAATTGCGGCAAATAGCGCTCGTTGCAAAAGATATGGAACTGGTAAAAAAGCAATTTTATTGTTTATTTGGCTTATCTGATGCACACGTTGACCATAAAATTATTCAATTTGGATTACAAAATATTGTCATGTCCCTTGGAGATACATTTTTAGAAGTAGTGTCTCCTATTCGAGAAAATACCACCGCGGGTAGGCTTTTAGATCGAAGAAATGGCGATGGTGGCTATATGGTTATTGTCCAAGTTGAAGACTTGGAATCTGAGAAGACACGAATTGAGTCTGCTGGCATTCGAATTGTTTTTGAAGCGTTTACGGATAGGGGAAGTGCTTTGCATTTGCATCCTAAGGATGTGCCGGGAGCCATAGCATCATTGGATCAGATGACGCCTCCTGAGGCTTGGTATTGGGCAGGTGATGACTGGTATGAGAGAAGGGCAACCATGGTAGATCATATCTGTGGGTCGGAAATACAGAGTGAATTTCCTCATGATACAGCTAAAAAATGGTCCCAGGCATACAACCTTCCAATAACAATCGTTAATGATATTCCATGTCTTATCTTCGATGAGGGGGAAGTGAGATTTGTCGAGCTACAGGATTCTCGTGGTACCGGATTAAGAGCCTTTGACGTTGTTGCGAATGATAAAGAGCAAATTTTAAAAAATGCTGATGATCTTAATTTATCAGTTGTAAATAACAGTATTGATGTTTGCGGTATTCAGGTTAA